>JAGOBX010000319.1 GCA_017999075.1 Candidatus Babelota bacterium
TCCTATTAATCCGTTTTCGCATCCTTAAATGTATTCGAAAAAATATTTTGATTCATTATTGAACCAGACAGATTTTAAAATTAGAATTTTAAAAGATCCTGTAAGTTCTATTTATAATTATAAAAAACCTGAAGATAGAGAAATTGTTGGTTTATTGGCTTCTATGTTTGCATACGGAAGGGTTGAAAAAATTTTAAAAAATGTTGATTTAATATTAAAAAACATATCGAATTCGAAAAAAAGTCCTTATGAAATTATTACTAAATCAACAGTCAAATACGAAGTTTTATTTAAAAATTTCAAACACCGGTTTAATTCTGGTTCTGACCTTGCTGTTGTTTTATACTCTTTGAAAAGTTTGCTGAAAAAATATGGGAGTCTGGAAAATTTATTTAAAACCGGAATCATAAATGATAATATAGATATAAAAAAAATTATTATTAATTTTGCAGGACTGATTAGAAAAGAATTTGAATCTATTTCTGAAAAATATAATATTCCGTTGGGAAAAACATTGTATTTGCTTCCTACTCCGGAAAGAGGAAGTTCTTGCAAACGTTTGAATTTGTTTTTAAGATGGATGATACGTAAAGACAATATAGATCCCGGGGTATGGAATAAAAGTTTAGGTTTTCTGATACCTTATTTAATAATTCCGTTAGATGTTCATATAGCAAAATGCGGACGCAATACGGGAATGACATTAAGAAAAACAAATGATTGGCAGACTGCATCTGAAATCACTGAATATTTAAAAAAAATAGAACCTGAAGATCCGTTGAAATATGATTTTGCGATTTGTCATTTAGGAATGTCTGAAATCAGAAAAGCAGGAAAACATTAGAAAAAATTATAATATTGAAATTAGTGCCTGATTTATTATAAAGTAAGAAATAATATATTAAAGTTGTAATCTGATATAAATATGAGAATAATTATTTTTAATCCGCAGGGAAATTTTGATAAAAATGATTCACATATTACCGAGCATCCTGATTTCGGCGGTCAGCTTGTTTATGTAAAACAGCTTGCGCTGGCGTTATCTGATTTGGGACATAATATTGATATTTTTACGAGAAAAATAGTAGATCCTGAATGGCCGGAATTCAGTTCGGATATAGAATTTTACCGAGATAATGACAAAGTTAAGATTATAAGGCTTCCGTTCAGCACATTAAAATTTTTGCCTAAAGAAGAAATCTGGCCGTATTTATGTTCAGAATACATTCCTTTAATATTGGAATATTACAAAAAAAATAATTTATTTCCTGATGTAGGATCCAGTCATTATGCGGATGGCGGTTTTGCAGCAGCGTATTTTAAAAAGCTTACCGGAATAAAATATACTTTTACAGGTCATTCTCTCGGCGCACAGAAAATGGATAAATTCAATGTATCCCCGGAAAATATTATAGATTATGAACACAAATATAAATTTTCAAAAAGAGTTATTGCTGAACGTGTTTCAATAAAAAACGCTTCTATAATTGTTGCAAGCAGTGAAAATGAACGTTTTGTTCAATATGCGCATAAAATATATAAGAATGTTGCAGATGTTAACAACGATAATAAATTTAAAGTTATTGCCCCGGGAATTTCGCTTCCTGTATTTGACAAAAACAATAAGGAATTTAATGAAACAGAAATTATAAATCATATAAACCGCGCTGTTTGCAGAGACATAGATGAGAATAGAAGAACCTTGCCGTATTTAATCGTAAGCGCCAGAATTGATCATAAGAAGAATCATATAGGTTTACTTAATATGTTTTCTGAAGTTGCTGAATTGCAGAAAAAATGCAATTTAATGTTTATAACCAGAAATCATAATAATCCTCTGCGGGATTATAAAAAATTGACTCAGGGGTTTGAACAAGAAATTATATGGAAGATGGTTGAAATCATTAGTAAAAACAAATTAATCGGGAAAATAACGATGTTTTCCTTGTCTGGTCAAAATGAACTTGCAGTTGCTTACAGATATTTGAGCAGGTTTAATTCATTATTTGTACTCCCTGCATTGTTTGAACCATTTGGACTTGCTCCTATAGAAGCAATGGCTTCAGGTCTGCCTGTTGTTGTTACAAAATTCGGCGGAACGTCAGAAAGTTTGTTTAACAATAATATTGAATACGGAAAATTAATAGATCCTAATAATTTTGAAGAGTTCAGTTCAGCAGTTTTAGAATTAATTAAAAATAAAAATTTGTGGAATGAATTCAGCGAAAAGGGGTATGAATATGTTAGTAAAAAATTCGACTGGGAAATTCCATCGTTAAAATATCAGAAAGTTTTTGAAAAAATTTTATCTGAAAAAGAATATTCTTCAATCTCTGATATTTCTGAAAAAGAATTTGAAATAATAAATGATGAACATGATATTAAGAAAAAAATTGAAGTTATAAACCAGCATTATTTTTAAAGTAATAATTTTTAATTTTATCAGTGCATAAAATAATATAAAAATATAATATAATTATATGATAAAACAGGTGTATTGATTTGTATGGATAAAATAAAAAAGATAGATAAAACTTCTCCGGTAAAATCTGCTGTTCTTAAAAAAAACAAATCTTATTCTGAAAATAATATGTTTTTATCAGAACTTAAAAAGAAAACCGTTGATTCGTTTCATGGAAACGAAATCGACGATTCTTTTGAAAAACATAATGAAGGCGTACATGACGGTTTTTCCCAAAAAAAGAATAATGACGGAGATGAAGAAAAATCAAAAAAACAGTTTTTAGGGGACATTCGGGAAGTTATTATAGCTGCTGAAAGGGCCATAGAAAAATTTAACAGGATTTTTGATACTGCTAAAAGCGAATATTATATGTTTTATGAAATAATGGAAAATGGTAAGGAAATTATAATAACTGTAGCAAACTCTAAAAGCGGAGAATTTATCTACAGACATAATATCTGCATAGAATGTATGAAAAGTGAAAATGATTTTTATAAAGTAATAGACGATTTTCTTAGAGATAAAGGTTTGATAATTGATTATCAGGCTTGATCAATAATTTTTGAAATATAAAAATAATTATGGAATTGCTTTGAAATTACAAACAGATAGGTTTGATATTAATGAATTTTCATATTATATAATGTAACAAATGCTGATTCTGAAAAATAAATTTGAATATGAGCTTGAAAAAACAGGTGACATGGTTGTTAATCCTGTTTTGTATATTTCTGAAAAAATAATTTTAGAGAATGAGGCAGTCAAACAGCTGCAAAACGTATGTTCTATTGAAGATTCCTCGAAAGTTATTATAACTCCTGATGTGCATAAAGGGTTTGGGGTACCGATTGGCTGTGTGTGGGCTAGCAGAAAATTTATTTCCCCTGCTGCAGTTGGTTATGATATAAATTGCGGAATGCGTCTTTTGCTTACTCCGTTTTCTTCAGATGATGTGAATATAAAGCAGCTTGCTGATTCTATAAGGCGTGATATTCCGCTTGGTGAAGGGAAAAGCAATATCACAGTTGATTATAATGATTTGGAAATCCTTCTTGAAAACGGAGTTTCAGCAATAGACAATATTGTCGGAAAATATGATAATATTAAAAGAATATTCAATAAAAAAGACTTTATTTCCGACTTATGTTCGATAGAGGAAAACGGAACTATAAAATGCAGTTCAAGATTTGTTTCAGATAGAGCTAAAAACAGAGGTAAAACCCAATTAGGAACCCTTGGAGGGGGAAATCATTTTATCGAATTACAGCGAGTAGAACAGATTTTTAATGAAAATATTGCGGAGAAATTTGGATTATTTAAAAATCAGTTTGTAATTATGATACATTCCGGTTCAAGAGGATTAGGTGCGGAAATAGGCGATAATTATATGAAAAATGCCGTAAAATATCTTGAATCAAATAATATGTTTATGCCTGACAGAGAACTGAATTATTTTAAAGCTGATTCTGAATTCGGTAAAAATTATTTTGAGAGTATGAATTCAGCGTCGAATTATGCTTTTATAAACAGGCAGATAATGGCTATGCTTGTAAGAAGAAATATAAGGCATTATTACGGAGCAGATACAGAATTACCTACTTTGTACGATGTATCCCATAATATACTTAAAATAGAAAAGTATAACGGCAAGGATTATTTTGTTCATAGAAAAGGTGCTACCCGCGCATTCAGTTCAGAATTTATGAAAAACACCAGATTTGAAAATACAGGCCAACCTGTTTTAATACCTGGTTCAATGGGAACATCAAGTTATATTCTTTCAGGAAAAGAAACTGGAATAAAATCGTTTTTTTCAGTTAATCACGGGGCAGGAAGAATAATGAGCAGAACTAAAGCTGCCGGTAAAATTGCTCGTGACGGAAAAGTTCTGAGCGAAGGAATTATATCCGATGAAACTTTTAAAAAATCTATGGAAGGAATTTATCTGATATGTGAAAATAAAAAGACCATCAAAGAAGAAGCGCCTGGAGCATATAAGGACATTGATATTGTAATAGATATAGTTGAAGGAGCAGGATTAGCCGAAAAAACAGCTAAAACTGTACCGCTTGCAGTTTTAAAAGGATAAACATGTTATATAAATTTTATTTTATGTTTATATATGAAAATATAATTTTAATACAAATAAAATTTCTTTAATTGTTTTTAAATATTATAAATTTAATTTAATTATTGATTTTTTTTAAATTCTATTTAAAATTGATATTTATAAAATTAAAGTTATAAAAAGTAAATAAAAATCTTCGTTGAAGGAGGTGATAAAAATCACGGGAATCAGTAGATTTATTGCTGATTTTGAACCATCTCTTTAAG
>JAGOBX010000320.1 GCA_017999075.1 Candidatus Babelota bacterium
AAAGTTCATATAGAGTTAATGCAGCATATCATATAAAATATACATGGAATACATATTACGGATTTGAAGATATTTTTGGAAGAACAGCCACTATTTCAAGCGAATACCTTGATTATTTGGGAAATATGAAAAATGGCGATAATTTTTTCAAATTGCTGAATGTGAAATATTTGGTTCAACCGGAAGATTTAGAAATAGACAGTTCGGTTTTTCGGAAATGCATTTCTGAAAATAATAATATTCTTTATGAATTTAAAAATTTTTTACCGAGATTTACTGCTGTTAAGCGAGCTCGTTTTTGTAATGATAAAAATGAAATTTATAATATAATTTCAAATGATACAGGTTTTGTTCCGGAAACGGAAATTCTTTTTTTAAATGAGGATAAATCAGTTTGTGACAATATCAATTCTGATATGACTCTAAATAGTCATATAAATATTATTGAAAATAATAATAATGCGATAAAACTTAAAATTGAAAATTCATCTCCTGCATTAATTTTATGGTCAAACAAGTTTTCTGAAGATTGGCAAATATTTGTTAATTCCCAAAAAACTAAAATGTACAGAGCAAACTGGATTTTTTCATGTTTTAAAATTCCTGCCGGCAAAAATATTGTAGAATTGAAGTATTCTCCTGTAATTTATAAAATTTCTTTACTTTTAACCTGTGCAGGACTGATATTAAGTTTATTATTTTTGATTTTTAAATTTTAAATTTCGGCTAATATTACAACATAATTTTTTCCATAAATTTTTGAGCATTTCGGACATGAAGTATAATAAAAATATATGTTTTTTATTTTTTTGTTTTTTGATAAAACATAATTTTTCATGTCGTTTATCCATTTTCCCATATTTTGGTAGGAACCTTCATATACTTTACTTAAAAATTTTCCGGATATTCTTATTGTTTCAGCATCACCAATATTTTTTTTTACAGAAATGAAAATATCAGATCCCCACAATGATTTTTCATTTGATAAAACAATAGTGTTTTCATCGATCGCATCCGCTTTTTTTATTTTTTCCATGTTTTTAATCATTACTTTTCCGAAATTCAGTGGAATATGAAAAAAACTTATAACTTTATCTTTTAAAAATAATTTATCATTCCATATTATTTCTTTTTCATTCCACGGTTCAGGATTAAATTCAGGACAGCAATTTGTTTTTGTTGAATTATTCATAATTTTGTTTCCTTATGTTTTTAAAATTTAATATTTTACTGTTTTTTATCAACCTAATTCAAAACTTGTAATTCCGAATATTTTTTTTATTGGTAAATCAGGAATATATTTATTATACATTCTTGCTGTTGCGAATATTTTTTGCATTTTATATTTGTTAACTAATTTTACAGCATTTTCATTTATTTCAGGTATGTCTAAAAAAAATTTTTCATTTTTTATTTTTGAAATAAGAACGTTGAAAATCAACTCGGCTATTTCAAAATTTTCTGCGAATAATGGACCTATTTTATAACCTATTCTGCATTTTCTAATTATGCCGTAACCTTTTATTTGATTTTTTTCCATATAGGCATACCCCATACTTGCTTGTAAATTAATCCAATTTTTTAAAAATAAAGGTCTTGAGACTGGGAAAAAATTATTATCAAATTTAAGCAATTCAGGAAAATCAATATCATAAATTTCTGTTAATTGACTTGGACAAATTTGAATATTATTACTGAGTCCTTCATACCGTGCATTTTTATAGGCAAATTTAAAACCGAAATATTCGTAATTTTTGACTTTTTGTAAAACTCCGTCTATTCCTATGTTTCTTTCACCAAGATACTCCATAGCTGATTTCCCGAGTTTAACTCCTATTATATGACCGCGAAGTTCTTTTTTTACAATATAAAATCCGATAAATCCGAAATTGTTTCCATAGGCGACTGATGATATTACTCCTGCAGAAACTCCATTGAGTTCAGCAATAAAATATCCTTCAGGGTCAGTGTTAAAAAAGGTTTCGGCGTCATACAAACCCGGATTCCAACCTTCGCCTGCTGCCATATTAATTGCCACGTCCATATCAGGTCTTTTCATTTTTCTGATTATAAGATTATTCATTTTTTGTTCTCCATCGAACTTTATTATTTTTTATATTATATAAAATTTAAAAAAAATAAATAATGAATTTTTGTTAAAAAATTATATCAATCTACAAAAAAATAATGTGTTTTACTTGTAATCCCTGCTTGAGGAATTTTTACATAAACAGAATGAGACCCTTTAGATAGTTTCCATCTTGCTGAATATGGATAAGAAACCAATTTGAAAGGTTTGTTATCTATATACCATATAACTTCTGATGAAGCTGGTTCTACGGTTGTTTTCAAAGCTATTGTCCTGAATTCTTCTGGAGTGTCTTGATCAATGAATATTTTTGTTTGATTAGCAGGTTCGTTTATAATAATGTTATTTTTAGAATTTGAAGTTTGAAAATTTTGGTTTTCGTTTGGATGATTTTGAATTTTGTATTCTAAAGGATATAAAGCAAATCCGGATGATTTAGCCCAATCAGCGAATTTTTCAGGGAAAACAGTGTAAATTTTTATTTGTTTAAATTGTTCAGGGCAATCTTTATCAGCAGGCATACCTGTGCGTAAATCTATTATTATTTTTTTATGAATATCGCAGCTTGATTCAGGAATATTTTTTTTATTAAACCATTCACAAACTGAAGACTGGCAATCAGGAGATTTGAGTTTTCCTGATAGCAGACAGATGTTGCGTTTTATATAATTTTCAGGTTCAGGAAAAGATTTATTATTTAATGAATATAAATCTTTTTTATGTAATACCGGCATAATTTTGTTTAAAAGTTCAGCCGCAGAATTTTCTCCTGTAAGCTTATTCATTTGTGAATTATTTTTTGTTCCCAACCATATGCTTATTATGAATTTGTCTGTGTATGCGCATACAAGAGCGTCTCTGTATCCGTTTGAAGTTCCGGTTTTAACGGCTACAGGAAAATTATATTCAAGATTTCCCAACCGTTCAAATGTAGGAATCCGCGCTAACGGATCAGATAAAAATAATGTTATTTGTCTTGCTGTGTTTTTATCAATTATTTGAAATTCTTCTTTTGATTCATACATTTCAAAAAACGAAGCGCTGAATTTTTTCCCGTCATTTGCAAGTATTCCGTATCCGTTTAATAATTTTTCGAGTGTGGTGTATAATCCCCCTACAGCAAGACTTAATCCGCTTGTTTTTACTTGTTCAACGTTATCAATGATTCCGAATTTTAACAAGTAGCAGCCTATTTTATCCAGTCCCACCGAATTTACAATTTCTATTGCAGGAATGTTTCGGCTGTTGCCGAGAGCTGCTCTGTATGTTATCGGTCCTAAAAAATTTCTATTATAATTCTGCGGGGCATAAATTCCATTTTTTAAAGTTAGTATTAAGCCGATATCATTCAATATTGAAGCTCCGGAATAATTTTTTTCTATCATTCCTGCTGCATATATGAAAGGTTTCAAACTGCTTCCTGGAGAATGAGGTATTAAATTATAATTTATAGCGCCTGAATAAAATTCATCATAATAATCTGCAGAACCCACATAAACTTTTATTCCGCCTGTATTTTTGTCTGCAATGATTAAAGAACAATTTTCTGCTCCCGCATTTCTGAATTTTTCTATTTCCGTTTTAACTGTATAATCAATTTCTTTCTGTAAATCAAAATCCAAACTTGAATTAATGGAATATTTAGGGGAAGAAGAACTTTCGATGTTTTTTAATATGGTGTCGTAATTCTTATCAAGATATTTTTTCATTTCAAGTATAGGATGAATCATAATAATATTTCGCGTTAAAGCCGGCGGCCGGATAAAATTATTTAAATCTGATACAGCAACATTGTAATCGTCAGCAGTTATTTCTTTATTATTAAAAAGTTTTTTTAAAATTATTTTTGCCCTGCTAACAGTTTTAACTAATCCTTTGCTTGAATATAAATTATATTTTGCAGGAGATTTGGGGATCGCGGCAAGCAATGCTGATTCTGACAATGTCAGGTCTTCAATCGGTTTGTTGAAATAAATTTTAGAAGCAAATTTAACTCCATAAATTCTTGGACCAAATGGAGATATAGTTAAATATTGATTCAATATATTGAGATGTCCAAATTTTAAAATTAGCCTTATTGCAGTAACAGCTTCAATTAATTTATTGAAATAATTTCTTGAAGAAGAAGACTGCATACGGGCTATCTGCATTGGTATTGTCGAAGCTCCTGATACTATTGACGCTGATTTTATATTTGAATATAATGCGCGGAATAATGCGCCGGCATCCACACCAGAGTGATTGAAAAAACGACTATCTTCAGCGGCAAGGATTGTTTTTTTTAATCGTTCAGGAACATTTCCCTTAACTTTCCAGTAGCCCTGCTCATTATCATTTTTTGAATATATGAATAAATGAAGATTATTTTTGTCGCATACTAAAAAAGACGGAGATTTATTTATTAATTTTATTTTATCTGATATAAATGAAAATAATGCGGCTGATAAAATCATTGCTGAAAAAATTATAAACAATACAAATAATGCTATGATTTTATTCAGAGAATGATTTAAATAAAAAAAGTATTTTTTTTTAATATTCATTGTTTAAAATGAATTTTTATGTTTGTTTGGACTACTGCAAATCGCTGAATTTTTGATGTAATTCTTCTTCAGTGTATTTGCCTATGGATTCAGAAGTTATAATTTTTTTTATGTCTTTTAAAGTTTCAGCTTTGTCAATATCAGATACGTC
>JAGOBX010000321.1 GCA_017999075.1 Candidatus Babelota bacterium
TGGACGCCAAGCTCTATTATTTTTACCTTGTATTGTTTTAAAAAAGATATTTTTTCATTGTCAATATACTCAGGATAAGTTGAAATACGTATAACAGCGTTTTTTTCTTTAACAAAATCTATTACAGATTCTAAAAGTTTTTTTTGAAATTCAAAAGGAAGACCGGTAAAACTGCCTCCAAAAAATGCAAGTTCGGAAATAGTTCTGGTTTTACAGGATTCGATTTTATTTTTTATTTGCAGTTCTAAAGATTCGGAACTAAATATTCCTGTTATTTTTTTCTGATCGCAGAAAACGCATTTTTGTTTGCAGCCGTATTGCGGAATGAATATAGGGAGAATATGATTTTTCATAATAAAATATATTATTATGTTTTGACGGAATATTCAACCATAAAAGATAATAAGATGAAAATTCTGCGTTAACAGCAAGGAATGTTTTATTATTTTATCAGCAGTTCTTTATCAATAGAATATTTTTCATTTGAAATTGTTCTTATATCTTTTGACTGAACTTTATCGAGTTTTTCTGTTTTGATATAAAATAGTTTTTCATTTTCAATATCGGATACGTTTTTAATGTGTTTTACTAATTTATCAAATCTCATTTGATATTGTCTGAAAAAATAAGATGTCAGTGAAGCTTCAATATGAATTTTAACTTTTTCTAAATGTTTATCCCTGATAATAACTGAAAAGTTTTCATATGCGGAAATTTTATCAGTTAAAATTTTGCAATTTTTTTTAAATTCGGAATGTTCAATGTTTATTGATAATATAGCGGCTTCAATTACCTGATCTGCGAGTTTATAAAGTTCAATTAAATCATTCATATCATCATTATCAAACCATATTCTGTTTTTTATTTTTAATTTTGTGTATTCGATTATTTTTTCTATGTGATCGCCTATTCTTTCTATTTCTATAACAATCTGATTTACATATTGAGTCAGCATAGTCTGCCTTGAAGATAACCTTAATTCGTTTATTTCAATAAGATAATCAATTATAGCATTTTTAATTTTATCAATTGACTCTTCATATTTTTCAACTTCTATAAATCTGATTTTATCCATTTTAACAAATGCGGCAATCGCCTGTTTTAACATTTTTTTTGAAATGCCGAGCATTCTTTCAACTTCTTTGACTGCTGATACAATTGCGCGTTCAGGAGTAATTATTAAATCATCATTTAAAAAAGTTCCTGAAATTTCCTGATCTTTTGATTTTATAATAAAATTAATGAATTTTATGAATGAATTATAAAAAATTAAAAAAATAACTGAATTCACTGTTTGTATTATAGTATGAGCGTTTGCTATTTCTCTCGTTATGTTATTTTGAGATATTAAAGGAATTATATAATTATAAAAAGGATACATCAAAGCTGCAATAACAGCGCCTATTACGTTGAATAAAACATGAGACCAGGATGCTCTTTTTGCTTCAATATTTGTTCCTATTGCTCCTATAACAGTTACAACACATGTTCCTATATGCGCGCCTAATATAAGAGGAAAAACAAATTTGAAATCATTTATGACACCAGAAGAAGATAATGCAAATAAAATTCCTATCATAGCTCCGCTGCTTTGCATAATACCCGTAAATACAGTTGAAACTGTTATTCCTAAAATCATACCTGAAACAGTTGAAGCATCCGTAGTTTTAAACATATTAAGAAAATATTCTGATTTTTTAAAAGGAGCTACCGCTTCTTTCATTACTTCTATCCCGAGAAATAAAATTCCGAATCCGATAAAAAGTTTTCCGAGATTTTTAACGGATTCGTTTTTTGAAAACATTTCAGTTAGAAAACCTATTGCAATAAGTAAAAAACAATATTTTCCTATATCAAACGAAATTATCTGCATTGATAATGTTGTGCCTATATTAGCTCCAAGAGTTATTCCGAACGATTGAGAAAAATTAAGCAGACCGCTGTGAATAAATCCTACAGTCATTACGGTTGCAGCTCCGCTGTGAATAAGAAATGAAACAATTGTTCCTATCAAAACGCTTTTTATTTTTGTTTTAGTTAATTTTGCAAGCCAGTTTCTTAATTTATTTCCGGCAACAGCTTCAAGGGAATGAGTCATAACTTTCATACCGAATATGAAAAGTCCTGCACCGCCTAATAATTGAAAAATTTCTAATAATATGTCTTTATTCATCTTAAAAATCACCTTTTAAAATATATGATATAGCAGCAAGATTTGAATTTATTGTTCTATAACAATTCAGCCAATCAAGGTAAACCGAAGACGTGTTTACTACTTCGGGAATTTGTTTGCAAAGATTAGCATAATGTAATTTTTTTATTTCGTTTTCCAGTTTTACGCTTTCAGTTTTGCGTTTTATTATTTCGTCTGAAATATTCAGATTATCTTTTGCAAAAGATTCAAACAAATCTTTGTATAAACTTTCGGTAAAATTATGGAAATCTTTTAGTTTATTTAAATCTTCTTTGTGAAAATTCAAATTTTTATCAATGATTTTTTGGGCCAGAGGCATCATTTCTTTGTTAATAATATCTGCTATATGTTCAATATATTCAGTTATATAAAGATATCCGCGAATACGTTCTGATTCATCATAATTTACTTCTTTTTGCGTTATTTTTGACAGATATTCTTTTATAGAATCTTCTAAAAAATCTATTTTATCGTCTTCTGCGATAATTTCATTTTTAAGGTTTTCATTTTTTTTTTCTAAAACGAGAATTGATTTATCAAGCATACTTTTTGTTTTGAATGCCATTCTTGCAATTTCATTTTTTGTAAGGTTAAGAGCTGTAGATGTCAGAACAAGCGCTTTTTCATCAAGATATTTGACTTTATAAGTTTCATTTTCTTTTTCAGGCAATATCATCACGCATAATTTTGCAAGCTGTTTTGTAAAAGGAAGGGTTATTATTACAGCAATTATTTTTGAAATGGTATTTGCATTTGCAATTTGCCTTGGCACAAATGCGCTTATTTCTGCCTGAGTAACTGCGTGTACTCCGCCGAATGAAGTATATTCTATTAATGTTTGAAATGCATCTAAAACAGGAAAGAAAATAAAAGTAGTTATTACGTTAAAAAGTATGTGAGCATACGCAGATCTTTTTGCTTCTCTTGACGAACCTAATGAAGCCAAAAATGCAGTTATACAAGTTCCTATATTTGCTCCGAATGTCAAAGGAAGCGCAGCTTTAAATGATAGTATTCCTTGAAATGCCAGTGATATGAATACTCCTATAGCTGCTCCGGATGATTGTATTAAAGCGGTAAACAGTGTTCCTACTAAAACCCCCAAAAAAGGATTTTCTAATTTTTGCATAAATTGAATAAAAGGTTCGTAACTTCTCATAGGATACATTACATCAGAAATTATTTTTAATCCGTAAAACAAAAAACCAAGTCCAAGTATTATTTCCCCCAGATATTTTTTTTTATTTGTTTTTGATAAAAATATAATCAGAAAACCCATTGCTATAAGAAGTATCGCATAATCTGTTAATTTGAAAGCAACTATCTGTGGAGTTGTAGTGGCGCCTATATTTGCGCCAAGTATTATTCCTATTGACTGAACCAGATTCATCACACCTGCGTTTATTAGACCTACTATTAAAACAGTAGTAGCTGAACTTGATTGAAATATTGTAGTTACAATAAATCCTACTATTATTCCCATATATTTGTTGGAAGTAAGTTTTTTCAGGATTTCAGATAATTTGTCTCCACCTAATTTTGTCAAACTTTTTCCCATCATCGATAATCCGTAAATAAACATTGCAAGCCCGCCAAGCATGCCTATTATTATAAAAAACCACCAAGTTTTTGATTTTGCTTCGGCTTCAATTATTAAGTTGTTATCAGGAGTTAATTTTGAAGACGCTAATATATAGTAAACTCCTTCTTTGTCGCCCAATTTCAGTTTTATGTCTGCTGTTCCTTTTTCGTTTGTCAAAACTTCAGTTTGAGACAACTGGAAATTTTTAGCTTTATCAGGATGTTTTATTATCTTAAAATATATAGGTTCGTTCGCAATCGGCTTATTTTTGCAATCAGTTAATTTTACAGATATTTCATTGTATATTTGTTCTGAAATAAATCCGCTGATTTTATCTTGCCCAGGACTGTAAGAAAAATTAGTTAACTTGTATGCAGTATCACTGTCTGCAAAAGCATAATATGCTGAAAAAATAAAAAATAAAAATATAAATGTAATTTTTTTATTCATATAATATTTTCCTTTTTTAATTTCGTAATTTGTAAAACGTAATAATCATTAAATTTTCAAAATAATCAATAAAAAAGTTTTTTATGAAATGTTTTAATTTTAACTTCTAAATATTACTTGAAATAAGTATTTTGTTCATGTTGTTATTAATCATTTCGTTTTGTTCTGATATGATTTTTAAATTATGAAAATATTCTGAAAACCAAACTATTTTTTCGGAAGAATCTATGCGTTCTGAAGAAATGTATGAAAAATAGTTTTCTTTGAATTGTTTGAAAAGAAGCTGATTGTTAGTTAAAATTTCTCTTGAATATTTTATATTGTTCAGGTATTCTTCGAAAAAACAATTAAAATTTTTTATTATTTCTGTTTCAATATTAAATAATTTTAATAATTTTGGACCGAATTGATTTATATGAGTACATCCAATAATTGAATCAAATATGTTTTTTAATCTGTAATTTATAGAAAACAAGTCCTGCCAGTAAAAAGGAAGAGATTGTTTTTGATTAAAATAATTATTTATAG
>JAGOBX010000322.1 GCA_017999075.1 Candidatus Babelota bacterium
CAATACCATAAGCATGAGCAGCATTCATAATATTCTGTGTTGCTGCGCTGCCGTCTTCAAGATAATATGTGGTATCTTCACAAAAAACGCATATACAGGCAGGAGCAAACTCTATATACGGTCCGTTTTTAGGACACATATTTTTAATATTTAACCTTGATTCTTTATCTGTAACCACTACAAAAATCCACGGCTGTAAATTGCGGGCTGTTGCAGCTCTATGACCTGCATAAACTATTTTTTCAAGTATTTCTTTAGGTACGGGTTTTTCAAGAAATTCGCGAACGCTGCTGCGTGTTACCAATGATTCGTAAGCTGCCATATATATTTCTCCTTATAATTTATTTAATCAAAATATTTATTCTATACAAATTCAAATCATAAAAAAAATATTATTGTTTAATTTCATTGTAAAGCAATACCGAATTTCCTTCCTTAATAAATTTTTGTTTAATCGGAGTCGGAGAATTTTCTGTTATTTCATCCGAATATGTTTTAAAATTAGTCAAAACATTATTAATAAATATCCGGCATTCAGGAACTTTAGGCAGATCCCCTGTATTTTTAAGTTCTTCTTCAACTTTATCCGGAGATAAATAATACGCTGATAACGTCAAAAACAAATCATAATCAAATTTAATCAGATATTCTGAAAGCATCATTGCTCCAATTTCAATATTTCCTGATGGAGTATTTGAATCTTTAACTTTTTTTTCAGCTACCCAATTTTTTTTTATTCCTGCAATCCCCAGCCTTCCGTCATTATTATAATTAACATCAAATTTCGTTAATGATTTTATTACTGCTTTAAGCAGAGCAAACTCTATTCCATGTTTTGCGGCTGCAACAGATATTTCTTTATCGAACAGGAATTCACTCTGTTCAGCAGGATCCAATAATTTAATTTGTTCTTCAGCCTGTTTCAATTCTTGAATTTCGTCATTATTTGCATAAATAATTTTATACTGATCTGATTTTTCCACTATTTTTTTATCTGATGTTTTATCAATTGAATTCGTCAAAAACAATTTATTATTATCGTCTTTATACAAATAAATTGTAGCATTACAATTTACAGCGATAAAAATTATTATTAAAACAGGGAATAATAAAATTTCAATTATTTTATTCATAATTTATTTATCAATAAACTCCTACTTTAGAAAGATTTTTTTTAGCCACCTGATTATCAGGATTCAGTTCTAAAACTTTTTTATACAATCTTATAGCTTCCTGCGTATTGCGCAAACGTCCGTTAACTGCTGCCAGATATAACAAAGAATCAATATCCGCAGGATTATTTTTTACAGCATTTTCAAGAGATAGTTTTGCTTCTGCATATTGTTTAGCCATATAATGAGTTACGCCTTTATTGTACCATACCCGCGAATTTGACGGATCAAGTTTTGCCGCTTTTTCATAAAAAGAAGCAGCCTGATTAAAATCTTCGTCGCCAAAAGCCATTTTTGCGCGTTCAAGCAAAGATTCAACTTCTTGTTCAACTTTTTCTTTTTGTTCAGGAGTAACCATTAATTTTTCTACAGGTGCAGGTTCAATTTCTTTTTTTTGAGTGTCCTCATCCTGAATTGAATTTACAGATTCTTTCCCCTGCTGTTTATTAGAATCTTTAAATCCGACTTTTTTTACATTTGTTCCGCAATACGGACAAAAATTAGCATTTTCCGGCAGTTCATTAAAACATACCATACATTTATTTTCATGAATATTTTTCATTATTTCAAGTTTTGTTCCGTCATTAGGACAAAATCTTTCATCGCTTTCCGCTTCATAACCGCATATAGAACAATATCTCCCTTCAATTTGTTTTACTTCTTTTACTTTTTCAGGTTCTTTAGAATAATCTTTCCATCTGTATTTCATATATTCATTTGATACAGCCAATACTCCAAAATATTTTTGAAATCCTATTTTAGCCGAAAAATCAGCACTTCCGTTCTGCATTCCTGAAGATAATGCACCTGTCAATATAACATCTGCATCCAGTTTATATTTTGCTCCTAAAGTTATTTCTCCTGCATTGGCAAACACATTAGCAAATTTTTGACTTCCAGAATATTCAAGAGTCAAATTTAAATCTTTCATGGCAGGATAGTTATAACCTATCCCGTATGTCAAACGGTTTTTCATATCAATCAACGCGCCGTTTTCAAAAAACTCAAATTTTCCCTGAACATATTCATATCCTAAATTAACAAAAAAAGTCCCTATTTCTATTGGAATATCATATAATAAATCTCCAGAAGCATACATTCCGTCAGCAGAATAATAACTCCTTCCGTTCATTGAAAATCCAACCCGCATTCTAATTGACAGCTCTTTCCATAATCCTATTTTAGACACTATTCCAATTTTTGAAAGAGTAGTTCTGTTTGAAGAAGATAATCCGCTGCCAATTTCTGTTTTTTGATTGTCAACCTGAAGTTCAAGTCCTACTTCACGGTTTTTCGAAAGACCGTATCTTGCGTTAAAAGGTATAGACAAAACATCTATCGATAATGTTCCATTACCCGATTCAGGTTTTAATGAAGGTTTATAATTAAATGATCCGTCCAATATAATTTCACCTTTATATAATACTTTCGAACTTTCAATATTGGTTCCGTCAACACGGATAAACGAATATGAAACAGTATTAAAAATAATTATAAATGCAATAACAATAAATATTTTTTTCATTAATTTTTACTCCTATTTTTGACTGATAATTATTTATTTCATATCTACCATTTTTTCAATTTTCTTTATATTTGAATTAGCCAGTTCATCGTTAGGCATCAATCTTAACAGACGTTTCCAATATATTAAAGACAACACAGGTTTATCAAGTTTTAAATAAGTATACGCCACATATTTTAAAGCTTCCACATCTTCAGGATTTTTTTTATAAACGTCTTCAATCATAGAATTTGCTTCAATATAATTCCCGAGTTTCATTTGCGTCACGCCGATATTAAATTTTATAACCGAATTATCAGAATCTAAATCAAAAGCAGATTTATAAGATTCAAGAGCTTTTTCAAAATTATTATTGTTAAAATAATCATTACCTTCTTTTATAAGCTTATCAATCTTATTAATTTTTGAAATTTCTTCGGAATTAAGTTCAATTTCCGCTTTATTATCCTTTACAATAGTATTATTCTGATGATTAATTATAATGTTAACAGACTGGTCATTTTTCTGTTTGTCCGTATTAGCTTCATCCGAATTTGTATTTTCAGCACTGGAATCAATTTTCTGCTGTTCTTCAGGCAGTTTTAATTTTATATCATTCAGCATTTCTTTAACAAAAATTATGAATTTAGAATCAGGATAATTTTTGTTAACCCTGTCCAAATATATTTTCGATTCCTGTAAATTGCCAAGTTTATAATAACATTGCCCTATCATATAAAGAAGCGTTGATGCCCATTCTTTATTTTCAGCTTTGGTTAGTAACCCTTTAAATTCAATAGCTGCCGCATCATATTTATTTAAATTCATAAGTTTTACGGCATAAGTATAATTATCCTGAAAAACCGATTGTTTACATTCAGCATATTCAATGTTTGTAAACAACATCGCAGCTGTAATAAAAATTACTGTTACATACATTACTTTGTTTATCACAGGTAATTTCTCCTTAAAATATTATTTATATTTTTATAAAAATTATTTTTGCAAAGGAAGAGTATACTGATAAAATTCATATCCTGTTTTTTCAAGATATTTTATCTGACTTCTCGGTATTAAGTCTTCCAATACTCCAGACAAAGTGTCGCCCCATATAATTTTTGCTGTTTTTGAATCTGTTATTCTTATGCTCAACTTTACAAGCGCAGACCGTTTCACCTGATATGCTCCTGATTCATCACGCTCTGATATTTTGTAATATTTCACGCCTGATTCAAGAATTCTATATGATATGACAAAATCACATGTTTCTATAGAATTGGTCCCCAAATCCTGATTTACTTTAGTTGGAACTATTTGAATTTTTTTTCCGTAATCAACATCATATTTAGGTAATTCTGACTTTACTTTATCCTGTTCCTCTGAAGGAGGAAGAGTGAAAGATTTCATTTTATCATTTCCTTCCTGATAAGCCAATCTTATCAAAACATCTTTATCCCGTTCATATACTGAAAATCCGCTTTTTGTCAATGCCGAAATTATCGCATCTTCAATTAATGAATTTAAAGGATTATCAGTTTTTTCAACTGATTCCATAGACATAATTATATATTTTTTGTCTTGTTTCAATAAAGGTACCGTAACTATTTGAGTTGCGGCTTCACGCGCAGCAGATTCTATTATTTCTGCATTCAAATCTTTCTGAAGAAATTGTGAATTAGGAAGCTTGCCAATACTGCCCTGGTTTAACCCAGAACAACCTATCATAAAAAATAATCCAGTTAAACAAATAATTAATATACGAAAATGTTTCATACAAATGCCTCCATAAAATTTTCTATTGTTTTTATTTTTTTAAAATCATTGTATTTGTATTGCCATTTTAAAATTGTTTGCATTAAAATTCAACTTATTTTTTTATTTTTTTTATTTCTGATTTCCAAAATTCTTCCAATTTTATTTTTCTCCGTTTTTCTTCAATAAACAAATGTACAACAATACTTCCAAAATCAACTAAAATCCAGCCGCTGCCGTCATTCAATCCTTCAACAGATATAGGCGGAATCCCATTTTTTTTAATTTTAAGTATAATATCTTCAGCAATTGTTTTCAAA
>JAGOBX010000323.1 GCA_017999075.1 Candidatus Babelota bacterium
CAAATATATTCAGTGAATCAAAACTTCTTAATATTGATGACAATAATAAATCATTGATAAAAGAAAAATATCTTGAAAAAATTAAAATAAATCCTGATTCTTCAAATGCCGAACTTATTACTGAACTTTATGAAGAAATGATTAAAGCGTCTCAATCGCTTAATTTTGAATATGCGGCCGAACTGCGTGATTTAATTAAATCTTTAAAATAAAAAAATATGAGAACATTATTATTTGACGGACAACTAAAATTAGCAGACATAGAAATTCCTAAACCATTAAAGGGAGAAGTATTAATAAAAGTACTTTATTCCTCAATATGCAATACTGATATAGAATTAACAAAAGGATATATGGACTTTTATGGAACGCCAGGGCATGAATTTGTAGGAGAAGTAATTTCTGAAACAAGCAGTCTTTTCAAAAAGAAAGTCGTAGGTGAAATAAATTGTTCCTGCGGAAAATGCGTAATGTGCAGGAAAAACAGAACAACTCATTGTTTGGACAGAACAGTTTTAGGAATTTACAGGAAACAGGGAGTCTTCGCGGAATATATAACTTTACCTGAACACAATTTACACGTTATTCCTGAAGATTCAGACATTGATATAACTGATTATATTTTTACAGAACCGCTTGCAGCAGCATATGAAATTTTCGAACAAACACATATAACTTCCAATGATAAAATTTTTATTTTTGGAACAGGTAAACTCGGAATACTGGTTTCATTGTTATGCAAAAGATTCGGGATGAATTATACTGCTTTCAATAAAAACGATTACAAAATCAAAGTATGTTCAAGTCTCGGAATCAATTCCAAAAATATTTCAGAGTTATCTTTTTCTGATTATGCCGACATATGCATAGATTGTTCAGGCAATCCTGAAGGATTGAATTTATCTATAAATCATTTATATCCGCGCGGCAAACTTGTTTTAAAATCTACAATTGCAGATAAACACAAAATTGATTTTAACCAGATTATAGTAAATGAACTTGAACTTATAGGTTCCAGATGCGGTCCATTTAAGCCGGCACTGAATTTAATTAATCAAAATATAATAAATTTTAAACCTCTGGTATCAAAAATTTTTAGTTTCGAAAATATTCTGGAAGCGTTCAATTTTGCGAATACAAACAAAAATATTTTCAAAATAATAATCAAACATTAAAAAAATGAGACGTAATTTTCTTATAAAATTCAATCAAATACAAGTCGAAACGCCGTATAACGCTATTTTATCAAGACTTGGATACAATAAACATTTAACTGATATGAATGAAAAAACCAGTATGAAAATTAATGATAGTATAAATTATGCTAAAAATCTTTGCGAACCTGCTGGATGTTTTTATATTACGAAAATAGAAAAAAATCACGGCGGAACCGTTCGAATACAAAACGGAATAGAATTTAACAGCACCAATGTTTCAAAACTTTTAAACGGAAGCTCTGAGATAATTTTTTTTGCTGGAACCGTAGGTGAAAATATAATACATGAAATTGAAAATGAAATAAAAAATGAAAAAGCTTCTACTGCATTAATTTATGACGCAGTAGCTTCAGAAACGACTGATGCTGTAATGGACTGGATGATTTCTTACTTTTCTTCTGAATTGCTGAGAGAAGGATTAAAACCGACTAAGTCGAGATATAGCGCAGGTTACGGCGATTTAGGTTTGGAAAACCAAAAAAAATTTTATGAAATCCTAAGATTAAACGAATTAGGAATTAAATTAACTCAAGAATTTATACTTGTTCCTGAAAAATCAGTTACAGCGTTATGCGGAGTAGAACAAATTATAAATTAAGGAAATGATTAATTATGAACAAAAAACAATTTGCGGATTTATGTTCTGAAAAAATTTTAATTTTGGACGGAGCTACTGGAACCGAGCTTCAAAAATACGGAATTCCTAAAGAAGTATGTCCTGAAAAATGGGTGTTTGACAATCCGAAAGTAATACAAGAAATTCAAAAAAAATATGTTAATTCAGGTTCCGATATAGTATTTGCATGCACATTCGGCGCCAACAGAATTAAATTATCTGAATATGGTTTGGAAAACGAACTTAATACCTTAAATAAAAAACTTGTTGAAATATCAAAAAACGCTGATAAAACTCAATATTACGTAGCGGGAGACGTGGCTCCTACAGGTAGATTTGTCGAACCTTTCGGAGATTTAAAATTTGAAGAAGCTGTTTCGGTTTTCAAAGAACAGATTGCAGAGCTTGTGTCAGGCGGAGCTGATTTGATTGTTATAGAAACAATGATGGACATTCAGGAAACCAGAGCTGCATTAATTGCAGCTAAAGAAATCTGTAATCTTCCTGTTATGGTAACAATGACTTTTTCAGACGAAGGCAGAACATTAACAGGAACAGACTCTATTACAGCATTAATTACGCTTCAATCATTAGGCGCTGACGCATTCGGATGTAATTGTTCAACAGGTCCAGAATCAATGATAAAATTAATTGAAGGCATAAAGCCTTACGCAAAAATTCCATTAATAGCCAAACCAAATGCAGGTTTACCTTTACTTAAAGACGGGAAAACATATTTCAGCATGAATTCAGAAGAATTCGGAAAATACATTCCTAAATTCATAGAAGCAGGAGTAAATATTATAGGAGGCTGCTGCGGAACGACTCCTGATTATATCAAGCAAATTAAAATTAATACTGCAGGAATAAAACCTAATAAAACAATACATAAAACAGAATATTCGGCAGTTACTTCTTCAAGAAAAACATTTTTTTTCGGCAAAAATTATCCTACGGCAATAATCGGCGAACGTATAAATCCCACAGGGAAAAAAAATCTTCAGGAAGAATTAAAATCAGGTAAATTCAATATTGTACGTCAATTTGCATTCGAACAGACAGCAGCCGGAGCTTCAATACTTGACGTAAATGTAGGTATGCCGAACATAAACGAAAAACAAAAAATGATTGAAACTATTGGTTTTTTAAGTAAAAATATAGATACTCCGTTATGTCTGGATTCATCAGATCCTGACACTATTGAATCTGCATTAAGGCTATATCCTGGCAGAGCGCTTATAAATTCAATTTCAGGCGAACCCCACAAAATCGATAAACTACTTGATGCTGCAAAAAAATACGGAGCAATGTTTATCATACTTCCGCTTAACAGCAAAACTGTTCCAAAAACATCTTCAGACCGAATAGAAATAATCAATCAAATTATAAGTGAATCTGTAAAGCGAGGATTTACAAATTATGATTATATAGTTGATGGTCTGGTTATGACCATTTCGTCAAATCCTGATTCTGCTATTGAAACATTGCAAGTTATAAAATATTGTTCTGAACAATTAAATTGCAACACAGTTATCGGACTTTCAAACATATCGTTCGGTCTGCCGGAACGCAGTTTTATAAATTCATCATTTTTAACAATGGCTGCGGCTTACGGGTTAACTTTGACAATAGCTAATCCTTCGGACGAACTGCTTATTTCTATTAAATCAGCTTCAGATTCACTTCTTATGAAAGACAAAAATTGCAAATTGTATATTCATTTAATGACTAAAAAACAATCGCAGTTTACTGAAGACAAAAATCAGGGAAAAACATTAAGTCCAGAAGAACTTATCTTCAACGCTGTACTTGAAGGCGATTATGACAATATTGAAAAATATATAAAATCAGCGCTTGACTTAAAATCAATTCCTGAAGAAATAATAAACAAAACACTTATTCCTGCAATCTCGAAAGTTGGAGAATTATTCGATAAAAAACAGTACTTTCTTCCTCAGCTTATTTCAAGCGCCGAAACAATGAAAAAAGGATTTAAATTGCTTGAACCAATGATTTCTAAAACAGATGTTAATAAAAAATTAATTACAGTAGTAATGGCTACTGTAAAAGGCGATATTCATGACATAGGAAAAAATATTGTAAGTCTTATGATGAAAAATTATGGCATTAACGTAATTGACCTTGGAAAAGACGTTTCAGCAGAAAACATCATAGACGCAGCTTTAAATTATAATGCAGATTTCATTGCTTTATCTGCTTTAATGACTACTACTATGCCTCAAATGAAAATTGTAGCAGATATGGTTAAACAAAAAAATATTCGCGTAAGGATTATAGTTGGCGGAGCAGTTGTTACCCAAAAATACGCAGAAGAAATAGGTGTTTATGGATATGCCGGAGATGCTTTTGCCGCAGTTAAATTAGTCGGTTGTTAAATTTTATAATTAAAAAGGATATTATGAAATACTTTAATTTTATTAAAAAATCAGCTTTTTTATTTTTTATTCTGCTGATAATATTTTTTCATGGTTATGCAGTTTATTCAGGAACAATTGAATTATTTAACGGCGGTTTTATTAATTTCAGCAAAATTAATTTAACTCGCGATACTGCGGTCACAGATAAAAAAAACATAATACAGGTTTCAGAAATAAAAAAAATCGAATTTATAAAAAATGATATAACTGATACCAGCATTAATCAAATCAGCAAGCAGGCGAGAAATGATTCTGCTGCTAAAAATGTTATAGATGATAATTTTCGGCTTATGGAAGTAAAAGCTGATGTTATGAAAACAAAATATCAGGGAGTAGGAGCAGTAATAATTCTTGATGAAGGATGGCAGCAAATTTTTCCTGACGGAAAACATATCTACAAATACCATTTTATAGGGAAAATATACAATGAAGATTATTTAAATTGGGGGGTAATAAATTTATACTATACGGAAG
>JAGOBX010000324.1 GCA_017999075.1 Candidatus Babelota bacterium
AATGATATGTACGTTGATTGGGATATGTCCAATCTTATTGACGGAGAATACATTATAAAGAGTGTGATAATTGATAAAAATAATGTTGAAGAACCGTACCCTATGGGAGTTAAGATTATTAAAGGTATTCAAGCTGTATCCGATTATTGGATAAATGAAACTGATCCTGAAGTTCCTGTTTTAGTACAGACAATAATTCCAGGACTGCAGGGGGATAATATTGTAACTCAATATGAAAATTCTGAAGATGTTTACGGAAATATTACCACCACAAAAGTAGAAGTTAAAATACCGGGAAATTCGCTTGATACTTCTGCGGTTGCAGAGCAGCGTATTATTATATCTACTCTTGATAATGAAGCAGTGAATGATTATAATGTTAACCCTCCTGCTGGAGATTCATTTGCGGGATTTTCTGTAGTAGTAATTGATTTGTATGATCCGGCAGTTATTAATGCAGGAGATATAATAGAAAAACTCGTTACAACAGGAACAAAAACTGATTTAAAAGGTTCTGTTATAATAAAATTAACATATCTTGACAATGACAATGATGGTTGGGTTGACAATATGAATGGCATTCGTGAAGAATGGCTGAGAATGTTCTACAGAGAAAATATAAATGAAAAATGGAATAAAATTGCCGATAATAATATTCTTTCAGATTATAGTTTAAACATTATTTCGTGTACATTTACGCATTTTACTATGTTCGGATTATTTCCTGATACAAGTATAATGCCTGCGTTGGGAATAGGTTCAGAAACAATAGCTGTATATCCGAATCCTTATATTCCTTCGGATAATGGAGATCAGGGAAGGCAATATTCAATTTCTTCTCCGGCATCTTCAGGTATAATATTTGACGGATTGAGTGAAGGTACAATTGTTAAAGTATATACTATTCGCGGTCAGCTTGTTTGGGAATATGTTCATACAGGAGCATCGAAATTGAAAAATTGGGATGTTAAGAATCTTAATGGCAGAGACGTGGCAAGCGGCTGGTATTTATACGTTATAGATAAACCTGGAAGAGGTAAAGTTACAGGAAAACTTGCTGTAATAAGATAAAAAACAGAAACGAAAATATAGAAAAATATAAGAAATGGTTTGGTTTGATGTATTAGCGGTTTTGGAGTTATTTTGATTAATGTAAAAAGAATTAAAAGTTTACGGAAATGAAAAATATGAAAAAAATTTATATAATAGTTTTTTTAATTAGTTTTCTAATGATTTATTCGGAGTCGGCAGAATCTAAACAGGGTAAAGCAGGAACTAAATCGGCAGAGTTTATAACTCTTGGTTTTGGTTCCCGTCCTTTATCTATGAGCGGAGCGTATACTGCTGTTGATGATGATATATTTTCAGCGTTCTGGAATCCTGCAGGATTAGCTTCTTTAAAAAATATGCAGATTGCTTTGATGCATAATTCTTTGCCCGAAGATATCAGTCAGGAGTATGTATCATTAGGTATACCAATAAAAAATTCAAATTCAAAATACAACCCTTATATTGCGTTAACTTTAAATTTCGGAAAATACGGGGATGAAAGTGTAACCACTTATTCAAAACCTTATGGAACAGGTTCTACTTTTGATGGTTCTGATTTAATGGTTGAATTAAGTTTTGCCAATAAATTAAATGATAAATTGTTAGCAGGCATAAACGGAAAATTTATTAAACAGGAACTGTATAATTACGATGGCACAGCATTTGCTGTTGATTTAGGAATGATAATGAAAATGAATGATAATTTATCATTAGGTGCCGGCGTTTTTAATATAGGAAGTAAAATTAAATTCATAAATGAAAATGAAGAAATACCGTTACAACTGAAAACAGGAATTTCATTGAAAATATCGGATTATTTGCTTACCAATGGAGATATTATTTATACTAAAGATCAGAATTTTGATATGGCAGTAGGATTTGAATTGAAATTTTTGAAAATGCTGGCAGCACGTGCCGGATTCAATACAGTTAACGAAGCAGGCAGCGGTTTAACTCTTGGATTAGGATTGAGTTTTGATAAACTTAATTTTGATTATACATACGAGCCATACGGCGATTTCAATTCGTCTCATAAAGTTTCTATTGATTATGCTTTCGGCGAAACTGTTAAGAAAGACAGGCCATTAAAAAATATTATTGATGAACTTGCCAAGAAACCAGCGCAACGAAGCAATAGAATTGAAGATTTGATTAAAGAAGGATATTTATATATTTTAGACGGCAATTATTTCAGCGCTATGTTTAAATTTAATGAAGCAGTTAAATTAGATAAATTCAATGTTTCTGCAAGATTATGGCTTGCTTATACTCACACCCGTCTCGGTAATAAAAAAGCTGCAATAAGTGAATATGAAAGAGTTCTTCAGTTAGACCCGTTGAATTCTAATGCAATTCAGGCATTAAGAATTTTGAAAAGAAAATAGAGTGAAAAAATATAAATTTGATTCTGCTGCCTGAAGTTTAGAAATAGGATTTTGAAACAAATATTAAAATAATTTTTTATAACAATATGAAATCTGGTATTTTATTATTTTATTTGAGAATTTTGTACTAGGGATTTTTTCTAAAAGTAATTTTAAAATGATAATAGAATATATAATAAATATATCTTACCATTCTTGAAAAATCTTTTTTTCCTGAAAATTTTGATTCTCCATATTTTCGGTATCCATAAACATACGGAACTTCTGATATTTTTTTATTTTTGTTATGAAGCATAAACTCAATAATCCATTCTCCGTGTATTGCAGAAGACTGATATTGAAAACATTTTTTTTTTGCCATTAAAAATCCGCCGGTAAAATCTGAAACTCTTGTGCCTGCAAGAATATTCATCAATCTGTTATATAATAACTGCAGTCTCCATCTTTTTTTATTATCCATTCCTCCGCCGGAAATAAATCTGGAATATTTAACAATATCGACAATATCCTGTTCTATAAGGCAAGCAGCTTTCAGAACTTCAACAGGATGACTTAAATCACCGTCTACAATGGCTACTATATCGTGTGCCGCATTTTTCACCCCGTCTATGACAGCTGACCCCACGCCGAATTTTTCTTTTCTTAAAACTATTTTACAACCGTATTTTTCAGCTGTTTCTACAGTTTTGTCGGAACTATTGTCATCTACAACGACAATTTCGTTACAATAATTTTTGAGTTTAGGCAATAAAATTTCAAGATTTTTTTCTTCGTTAAATGCAGGTATTATTACAGTAAGCATAAGTTTATTATATGAAAATTATTTTGTGAAACCTTTAAATTTATGAATTTTAACCCAAATAAAGCCGATATTGTTTTCGACAATTTTTTGTTTAACTTCTTCAGTTACTACCATGCCGCTTGAATATAATGGAAAATTATTTTTATCTTTTATATCTTTTGACAGCACATCGCCTTCTTCAAGCATTTCTGCAGGTTTGAGTTTTTCCGCATTTTTATCAATTTTTATTTCAAACGGTTTGATTTTGTTCTGTAATTCTTCTATGTTTTTGAGTGTTGCCCGATTTTTAATTTTCAGGACTATCAAACTTATAATGCTTATTCCGCAGATTACAGATAATATTATAAAATAAAAATCGTCTTCAAGCAGGGCGGCGTTCAAAACAACGCCTCCATTTTTTCAAGAATTTCAAGTCTGTTGGATTCGGCCTGATTGAATGTTTTTTCTATTATATCCAAATCTATATTCTGAATTTTTATATCTAATTGCAATCCTGTTATTCCTGTTTTTGTGCCAGCAATTTTAAAATCCATATCCCCGCAATGATCTTCGAGCTCATTTATATCGGTTAACAGAATATTTTTTTCATTGCCTTTTATTAGTCCTATAGATATTCCTGCTGCTAATTCTGAAATGGGAACTCCAGCATCTTTTAATGAAATTGATGCGCCGCATACGCTTGCCATAGACGATGAACCATCTGATTCAAGTATTTCCGAAACCGTACGTATATTATGATTATAGTCTTTAGATGAAGGAATTATTGTTTTTAATGATTTTTCAGCAAGAAAACCGTGCCCATATTCTCTTCTTGAAATTGAACTCTTTTTTTTACAATCTCCTACTGAAAATCCAGGGAAATTGTAATGCAGGAAAAATAATTTTTCAGAATTTTTATTATTGGATTCTTTGCGTTCAGAACCTATTGTGGTAACAGCAAGACATTGAGTCCCGCCCCTCGTGAATAATGCTGAACCGTGAGCGGAAGGAAGAAGCCCTCTTTCACAAAATATATCCCGGAGCTGAGTATAATTTCTGTTGTCAAGTCTTTTACCTGTTTCTGAAATATATTTCCTGAATAAGGAATATTTAATTTTTTTTAATATTTTATTTAATAAAACATTTTTTTCGTTTAATGATAAATATTCTGATTTTAAATTTTTTATATAATCTGAGACATTATTATAGAATGTTATTCCGTCATTAGAATATAATAATTTATTATAATCGGTTTTAATTTTTTCATTTAAATTTTTGTACAAATCTTCATTTTCCAAATTATTATCAACATATATTTTATTTTTAATTGTTGTTTTTGAAATAAATTCTTGTTGGATATCAATTAATTTTATTATATTTTTTTGGGCAATATCGGTTGCGGTTATAATATCCTGTTTATTTGCATTATTTCCTTCGCATTCAATCATAGTAATTCCGGATTGCGTTCCAGCTACGAAAATTTGAAAATCAGAATCTTTTAATGTTAAAAAATCAGGATTTATAATA
>JAGOBX010000006.1 GCA_017999075.1 Candidatus Babelota bacterium
TGTTGAACTCGATTGATAAATGGATTTTTAGATTTCAATATGGAAAAGCCTATCAGGCGGCAGATGACTGGCATAAATATGCAACTGATCCTGGAGTAAGAAATTATCCTTCATTGGATTTGCAGCCTGAAAAAATAACATCATACGAAATCAGCGCCACTTTCATTCCGTTTGGAGAAATGCTGGTAACTGCTTCAATTTTTAAAAATGATATAGATAATTTGATATCTCCTGGAATTGATGTTAATGATAATCCTTATTATACCAATAAATCAAAAGCTGAGATCATAGGATATGAAATTTCTTACAGATATAATATTAAAAATACTTTTATAATTGATGCTAATTTTTCAGGAGCTAAAAATGAAGATGGAAACGGAAGAGAAATAGGAGATATTGCAAAAATTAAAGCGAATATAGGCGTAATGTGCAGATTTTTTGAAAATAGTTTACAGATAACTCCAAAAATAAATTACGTTGGTAAAAAATTAAGTTATGGACGCGGACTGAAACCGTCATCAGTAGAAAAAATTGATGATTATGCAATATTGGGAATTAATTGCAGGTATTTATTAAAAGGCACCGGTTTAGAATTTAATATAAAAATTGACAATTTGCTGAATAAAAAATATTATAATCCTGGACCAAGAGAAGCTGATGGTTCAAAATATCCGGCTAAAGTTTTGCAGCCGGGGTTCAATATGTTGATAGGAATTAGATATAGAATTTAATTTGTTTATTATTAATTATAATATAATATAAATGCTGCGTTTTAAATAAATACGCCGGTAGTAAATTCCTCCAAAAAAGGGAAAATACTTAATCAATAGAAACTATTTGCGTTATGATATGATATGATATGATATGATTATGAAAAGTTTAACTATAAAAAATTTACTGATTTCGTTTAATGGTTCAGGATCATTCAAACTTCATATTGAAAATTTAAATATAAAGAAAGGCGAGTATATTTCCATAATAGGGCAGAATGGTTCGGGTAAAAGCACACTTCTGAAAACAATAGCAGGGTTGACAGAAAAGTATAGTGGAGAAATTTTAATTGATGATACTGATATAAGAAAAATAGGTAATAACGGGATTGCAAAAAAAATTGCTTATGTTCCTCAATTTAACAGCGGATTGCGTTTTTTTAATTTTACAGTTTTTGAATTTGTTCTTACAGGAAGATTTCCATATATAAATAAATTTGCAGGATATACGCATGAAGATAAAGAAATTGTAAGGAATGTAATTGAGTATCTTCGAATTGAAAAATATTCTGACAGAAAAATGTCTACGTTAAGCGGCGGAGAATTACAGAAAGCTGCAATAGGAGCTGCTCTTGCTCAGCAAAGCGATATTCTGTTATTCGATGAAGTAAATGCTTTTCTTGATTATAAACACAAACTTGAACTTGACGAGATTTTACAGCGTCTTCTTGAACGTGAGGAAACTATTATTTCTGTAACACATAATATAAATGATGAATCAGTGAAATCAGGCAAAATACTTGCACTTAAAAACGGTGAAATGATATATTTCGGCTGCTCATCTGATTTTTTTAAAAATGATGGACTTGAGAAAGTTTATGATGTTAAATTTTGCGAATCAAAGATAGATAAATTGAACAGGAATATTTTTATAGCTTATAAAATATGAAGATAAAATTGTTTATTTTGATTTTATTTACTGTATTAGTAATATTGGTTTCTCCATATATCGGAAAGATTGAATCTGAATCTGGAATTTATAAGCTGTATTTCGGAACAGGATCAAATCAAAATATTATTATAAGAGATATTAGAATTCCGCAAACTTTAATGGCTTTTTTTGTTGGGTTTGCATTATCTGTTTGCGGATTGGTATATCAAACATTATTTCATAATGATCTTGCTTCTCCATTCACGTTAGGGGTTTCATCCGGAGCTGCATTTGGAGCAGCTCTTGCTATCAAAATGCAGTTTGTTTCATATTTTTATTTACCTGCTGCGCCTTTGTTTGCATTCATATTCGGCTGCATTACAGTATTATTGCTGATTTGTCTTCCCTTATTCAGAAAAAGTTTTGATACGTTCACACTGTTACTAACAGGGGTGGCTTTGAATTTTTTTTATTCATCTCTTATACTTCTTATATCTTATTTGAGTAATTACAGTGAAACATTTCATATACATAGATGGCTTATGGGATCAATTGATGAACTGGGATACCAGAATGTTATACCTGTTTCTGTTTTGTGTTTAATTGTATGGATTATAATATATTATTTTCGTGAAGATTTGAATATTATTCTGCTGTCAGACGAAACAGCGCAAACAAGAGGAATAAATATTTCCAAACTTAAAATAATTCTTCTTGCAGCCACATCAATACTATTGGCGTTTTGTGTTGCGTTATGCGGACCTATAGGATTTATAGGAATAATATGTCCTCATATCTCAAAAATTATTTTTGGACACAATCACAAGATTGTTCTGCCTGTTTCAGCTTTGTTAGGCGGTTTATTTTTATGTTTATGTTTTACAATATCAAGATTGATTATTTTTCCGTTTATTGTGCCTGTAGGAATTATAACTTCTTTTATAGGCGGTCCTTTTTTGATATTTATTTTATTTCGCAGCAAATCTGTATAACTAATATTTTAAAAAGGATTTCATTGAATAAATTAGTTTTGAAATTTAATACCTTACATTAGAATACGCAGAACAATTTATCTCGATAATAACAATTTTAGAATAAATATAGATTATATATTATGAATGAAAAATATAATTATATTAGCGCAAAGCCCGGAGAAATTATTAATTTTGGAGTTTATCCGCAAAAATCTGCAGGAGAAGATAAGACTCCGATAAAATGGTTTGTATTACAGAATTCAAACAATGAAATTTTTCTTTTGAGCAAGTATATTATAGACTGCAAACGGTATCACGGAAAGAAAACGGATATTAAGTGGCGTGATTGCGTTGATATTACATGGCGAGATTGTGATTTGCGTGAATGGTTAAATAAAGAATTTTATAATATTGCGTTCAATGACAATGAAAAGAAATATATAAAGACTGTTTATTGTAATGACAATGGTGAAGGAAGCCCGGATACAAACGATAAAGTTTTTTTACTTAGTGTTAACGAAATAAAATATTTTTTCAATATATATGGGAAGGAGCTATTACGTTCAACAGGAACAGATTTTGCAAAAGCAAAAAAAAATGATGGCTGCAACTTATATGTGTACGATAAAAATAACAAAGAGAATTATGTTATAACCAAAGACGGACTGATTGGTTGTTCATGGTGGTGGTTGAGAACACAAGGGAATAAAGCTTCTCGCGCTGTTTTTATTGGAACTAACTGCAGTATTCGACGTTATGCAAATGTTAGTCTAGCCCGCGATGGGATCCGGCCTGCTTTGAAACTTAAATTGAAAAAATAAATTCATTGAGTATTTGCATAGATTAAGAGATAATTTTTTAAAAAACAGGAATTTTATATGTTTTCGATAAAGGTTGTGAATCAAAAATAGCGATTTGATGAATATTGCTAAACCGAATATTTAATGATAGCCGGGTTAAATTGAATATTCATAAATAATCCAATCCTATTTGTTGATAATTTATTTGTGCTCTATTATTTCCCGAAATTTTTTTTGTATGGATACGAAACTGATAAATTGATTTTGATTTTTTTTGTGTTGAACAATAGTGTATCGTGTATTTTAATGAGATTTAATCTTAATGTGCCGCATTGTTTTAATACTAATTCAGTTTCTGATAAAACAGTTGAACGGATATGCTCAAGCAATATATAGTCTATTATTGTCAATTATTCCGGCATTTTTTATATGACTCTATGAAAATATTTATACTCAGTTTGGATATTTGCATCAGTTCATTTTTATCAACTGAATTTTTAAAGCGACAAAGCCTTGGCGCGCTTGCAAGCGTATCGTCGGTATCAATATTGACGGCTGCTTTAAACATAAGATTGTTTTTCGGACTATTAACCTCTGTTATATCTTCTTATCCTGCTATGAGTCTATACACAAGCTGACAGATCTTTTTTTCTTTCGAGCGTTACTTTCTCCTTTCGCGTTTGTTGTTTGTACATTTCGTTATACAGTTCGTTATTCTTAAATTTTTATTAATATGCCTTACAAGAAACAACCATTAATCGGATGTAATATGACCGCCGTCAAAATTGACTTCGATTTTTCTATTTTTTATTCCTTGAATTATTTTTATTGTTTTTGTAGAATTTTATTTGAGCGAAACCACTTTTGAAAATTGTTTTTTATTATACTTTTTTATCAGCAATTCTGATCTTTATATTATATTAATCTTTTTTATTTTTTCACATATCATTTTGTATGTAAAATTTTTCCCGCATTTACCGTTTGAAATATAGGATAATTATAGGATTAATCGATTTCTGTTTTAATGTTGATTATGAAATATTCAGGTTAAATATATAAATGAATTCCATTATTTAAGATTAATGTATTTAAAATATAAATTTTATAAAAAATATCCTGAAATAATAACTGAATTTTTTTAAAATAAATATAAAAAAATATTTTTTTTATTATTGACAAAAAATGTTATAATATTTATAATAAATTAAATATGTAGTAAATTATATAAAATTTACATATATATAAGAAATTATTATTTTAGCCGAGTGGGTAATCGCGAAAGTAGAGCCTAAATATTTGCAGTGTTTTATTATTCAGAAATGGACTTCAAAATGTTGCTCTGAGTTGATCTGACTTGTATATTTTTAGCATCAAACCTTTCGAAAAATTTTATAATTATCCACTTAATTTAAGAGGTGGAGATTTATGACAATATTAACTACAGAAAATTTTGTACTGGAGAAACCCCAAAAATTGAAATGGACAATTGGTAAAAAACTCATATTATCTTTTGGTATAATATTGATATTGCTGATAGTGTTAAGTTTGTCGGTTTATAGCAAACTTCATTTTTTAAAACATACGGATGATGAAAAATGCGGCAGTTTAAACCAAAAAATTTTTTTAATAGAGAAAGAGATAGATCATCTTGACTGGGTAAATTCTCTTAATGAAGTTATTCAAAACAATACGAAATTTGAAAAAACCACAGATCCTAAAAAATGCAAATTCGGTGAATGGTATTATAAATATATTGAATCCGATTCTTTTAAAAATTTGCCGGCCGAAGTCAAAGAATTATTTTTAAAAATAGAAGAACCCCATAAAAAATTACATGAAAGCGCAATAACAGTAATAAATTCCACAGAAAAATTGAAGGTATTCAATAAAGAAACTAAAAAATATTTAACCGAAGTAAGAAGTTTGTTAAAAGAAACAGGTTCTCATTTTGATAAGATTAATATTGAAAAAGGGAAACATACTGAATCTGCGTTTAGGCAGACAATTATATTTTTACTTGGAATATCATTTGCAGCAATTGTCATAACAATAATTATTACATATTTATTGATAAAAAACATAACTGTACCGCTAAGACTTGTTACGGATATGGCCAAAAAGATAAGTTCAGGGCAGCTTAATCAACATAAAATAAATATAAACACAACAGATGAATTAGCGTTGTTATCTGATGAATTTAATATAATGATAAATTCTCTTAAAGAACTTATAGGAAAAATTAAAGACACTTCGAATGAAGTAAGCGGGTCTTCGACAGAATTATTATCTGCCACAAAGCAAATGTCCCAGGGAGCAAGAATTCAAAATGAAAAAATTCAGGAAATAACTTCAAGTGTGGTAGAAATGAGTTCTTCAATTCAACAGGTATCGAGTTCATCGAAAAATGCTGAAAAAGTTTCTGTTAATGCGGATAAAGACGTTAATGAAGGAGTGGAAATAGTTCAGGGAACAATACTTGGGCTGCAGGATATAACTGTAAAAATGGAAGAAGTTTCTGAAAAAATGAGGGATTTGGGAAATGCGAGTAAGGAAATAGGGAAAATAGTTAATGCAATAAGCGCAATAAGCGAGCAGACAAACTTGCTTGCATTAAATGCAGCTATTGAAGCTGCGCGTGCAGGCGAGCATGGAAAAGGTTTTGCCGTAGTAGCTGATGAAGTTAGAAAACTTGCTGAACGCAGCCAGACAAGCGCAAAAGAAATTTCTGAAATAATAGAAAAAATTCAGGAAGGGATAACTGTTGCAGTATCATCTATGGAACAATCCAATGAAAGCGCTAAAAACGGAGTCAATTACGCAAATAAACTGAACAACACATTTCAAAAAATTCAGGAGTCAATATCAAATACAAAACGAAGTATAGATGAAATAGTAGTAGCTTTAACTCAACAGGCGCGTGCCAGCGATAATATTTCCGTTTCAATAGAATCAGTGGGAAATGTTGTAAAAGAAACAGCAGCAGCATCTACTCAACTTGTAAATCAGGGTGAACAGCTTATGCTTATAACCAAAAATTTGAATTATGTAACAAGCAAGTTTGAATTGTAAAATTATAGAATGAAATGTAAAAATTTTGTATTAAGAAAGCCTGAAAATGATTTGTTGTTAAATTTTGTTATACTATTAAATTAGGGAAAATAATAATTCGGATAGAGTGATTTTTGTGAAAGAATTTATAAAAAAAATCTGCGCCATAATAACAGAACAAACAGGAATAGATATTGGGTTTAACAGATACCATATTTTAAATTATTATATTGAGAACAGATTAAAAAAATTAGAATTAAGGAACGTTTATGATTTTATAAATCTGCTTTTTGACAAGACAAATGGGGAATTGGATAAATTAATAGAAACAATAACAGTTAACGAAACATTTTTTTTTAGACATTATGAGCAATTTTTGTTATTTAAAGATTTATTGTTAGAACAGGCAAAAGCAAAACCTTTTGAGACAATAAAAATATGGTCAGCAGGATGCTCTATGGGAGCAGAACCTTATTCAATTGCTATAATAGCAAAAGAAATAAAGGATTTATATGGAATAAACATAAAAATACTGGCGACAGATATTGATAAAGAAGTGCTGGAAATAGCAAAGTCAGGAATATTTTCTGAGAGAGCGGTAAGCGCGGAAATGCCAGGATTTTATAAAAATTTATATTTTACTCCAACAAATTGCAATAATTATAAGATTAAAAATGAAATTGCTGGCTCTGTAAATTTTATGCAGCATAATTTATGGAAAGACGTAATGCCTGATAATATGGATTATATTTTTTGCAGAAACGTATTATTTTATTTTAGAGATTCAAAGCAGATAAAATCACAGTTGAAATTATATAATTCGCTTAAAAATGGGGGGCATTTGTTTTTATCTCCAACTGAGAGTTTGATGGATTTTTCAGAATATTTTATTGAAACCAAAAGCAAAACAGGAATAAAATCATATAAAAAATGGACAACAGACAGAAGAATAAATGAAAAAAAAGAAGAATTGCCTAATTTTATTATAGAACAACGCAGACCTATAGAGAATTATCCATTACCAAAAATTTTTGTTGGTCAAAATAATACTATTTTTATTAATGGAATAATAAAAAATAAAGAAAGAATAAATTTACTTGCTGAAGAATTATATTTTGCATTAGGTAAGATATCGTCATGTTCACCAACCTGCAACGGAACAGTGTATTTTTCTTTGAATTTTGATGCAGTTCGGTGGCTGTCAAACGATTCGATAAAAAGGATAAAAGATATTATTAGTTCTGTAAAATTGAAAAATATGAAATTGGAAAATATAATATGCGCGAATCCTAAACTTAATGAATGGCTGAACGTATCGGGATTATATAGTTTTTCTATTCAGCGATCATGTTCAGTTAGTAAAAAAAATGAAAATTTTAAACAGGTTAAACAACCGGTATTAAAAAATAATGATAAAATAGAATTTTTTTTAAATAAAAGTGGCGGACAATCGGAAACCGAACAGCAATCAGAAAAACATTTAAAAAAAAAATATCAACCGCAGAGAGAATTAAATGAAAATAATGAATCAAATAAAATTGCTATGTCTTATTCATCTCAAAATATAAAAAATGGACAAAAACTCAGAATTAAATATATTACTATGGAAAAAGATTGTGATGTTGAGCAATATAAAATTGATTTGCTTGAATCATTGGTGTCAAACAAGGAAATAGAAATTGATCTGACAGAATTGGTTGAAATAAATCCTAAATTTTTTTTAGTTCAGAAGAGATTTTTAAATGTTTTGAATGACAATCATAAAATATTGTTCAAAATTGGCAGAAATCAGGATTTGCTGAACTGGATAAAATCAAGCAACATGGAAAGCAAATTTTATAAAATATAAATATATATTCCATAAGAACAGTATAGTTTGTATTTTTTCATATATTATTGATAAAATACGGAGTGGCAAATGTCGTTGAAAGAATTATTAATAAAAATCGGGTCAATAGATAAAGAAAGAATATTGAATGATCCGGAATATAAAATTGAAATTTCGAATTTGTTGAAAGAATTAAATTTGAAAATTTCGTTATATCCGCGTTTATCTGAATTTTTTAACTATATGTCAATAATTGTAAAATCGGATGATTCGTTTAAAATGGACTTATTTATGGAATCATATTCGGATTTAATAAGAATATATGGAAAACAAAAGGATTTTAGTATTGAAACTGATAAAGAGTTTGAGATGTTGAACCAAAAACTCGCGTTGTTTTCCGAAGATGCGCTGCCCGGAGAATTATTTGAGAAAGAAGCAGAAACAGATGAAAATGCCGAATCTTTTGATTACAGCGAACTTGAATTGACTATGCAGGATTTTATTGACGAGATGGAAATAATGATTAGTCATCTTGAAAATGACATATTGAATCTTGAATCAGCAGAACCTGTTAAAATAAATACTATATTCAGGTGTCTGCATACTATTAAAGGCGCAGTTGGCATGGTTAAGCTTGTAAATGCTCAGCGTCTTGCGCACATAGCTGAAAATTTGTTTGATAAAATAAGATCAAATAGAATTAAACCTAATCAGAATTTTGAAGACGTATTTTTAGAATGTGTTGATAGATTCAAAAATATATTATCTAAAGTTAAGCGCAGGGAAAATCCTTTTATAAATGTAGATGATTTAATTGAAAAACTACAGTATCTGGAACAATCAGGCGGTGAGTTACCTGATTTTATTGAGGTTAAGAATAAAGAAGAAAGTAAGACTGAAAAATCTTTGTCTCCCAATCAGGAGAAAGATAATGAAAGTATGTCATTGAGAGTGGATATAACCAAACTTGATAATGTAATGAATCAGATGGGAGAATTGATAATAGAAAAAATAAAACTTGAACAACAGTTTATATGCAGTAAAAATTTTATGATTGAATTGAGAAACATAAAAAATGAGTTCAATAAAAAAAAAATAAATGATATTTTGCGAAAAGAAATTACATTGGGATTTATTGAAAAATTCGAGAAATTTCATAATAATTTTTCAAATGTGATAGATGAAATCAGCAGAACTACCATGAATATGCAGGACAGCGTTATGAAAATAAGACTTGTTCCATTATCGACAATTTTTAACAGATTTCCGCGGCTTATGAAAGATATAAGTAAAAAGGTTAAAAAAGAAATTGATTTTCAAATAATTGGAGCTGAAACCGAAATTGATAAGGGAATATGTGAAATGCTTTTTAATCCGCTTCTTCATATATTGAGAAACAGTATAGATCATGGTATTGAAGATGCTAAAGAAGAACGTATAAGAAAAGGTAAGAACAGTGCTGGAAAAATTATTATAAAAGCATACTACAGAAGCGATAAGGTTGTTATAGATATAATAGACGACGGCGCAGGAATAGATGAGGATAAAGTTGTTGCTAAAGCTGTTGAAAAAAATATTATCAGCGCGGATGATGTTAAAACGTTAGATAAAAAGAGCAAATTGATGATGATATTTCAACCCGGATTTTCAACTGCAAAAAAAGTTACTGATTTATCCGGACGCGGAGTAGGTATGGATGTAGTTCGCTCAACTATTGAAAAACTTAAAGGAACCGTGGATATAATTACTGAAAAAGGAATAGGTACTACTATGTCGTTAAGTTTGCCGTTAACGCTTGCTATAGTAAGAATACTTATATTCAGTGTCAAATCGGATGTTTTGGCTGTTCCTGTTTATAATGTACGCGAAACTGTGCAGATATCATCTGAAGATATTCATGAAGCTAATGGAAAACCTGTAATAAATCTTCGAGGGGAAATGATACCATTGATTTATTTATCCGATGTTCTTGGAATAAATGGATTTACAATTTCCGAAAATGTTTCTGTGATAATAGTTGAAGTAATGGATAGGCAATACGGATTAATAGTAAGCAAGTTTGTTGAAAACAGGGAAGTTGTTATCAAAAATATAGGCAATTTATTGAAAAAAGTGCCGTTTATATCAGGAACTGCAATACTTGGAGACGGGGAGATAATACCTATACTTGACACTGTTGCAGTAATGAACTATGCCAAACATCAAAATAAAAAAACATCAGTGTCTTCAAAAATTTCTGCGCATAAACTAATGTCTAAAAAAAATAAAAAAAGAGTGCTTGTTGTTGAAGACAGCAAGATGTATTCTAATCAGATTGCTGAAATACTTATAGGTTTAGGGTATGAAGTTGATATAGCTGAAAATGGAGAAGCAGGATTAAAAAAACTGAAATTGAAAAAATTTGATTTAATAAGTTCTGATATAATAATGCCGGTTATGGACGGATATGAGTTTGTCAAAAGATTAAGGAAAATGAAAGAATATGAACTTACACCTGTTATAGGATTAACCAGCATGAAAGAAAAAGTGGATAAAATAAAAGGGTTTGAATCAGGTATGGACGAATACCTTAATAAACCTATAGATATAGACGAATATATAAGAGTAATAAAAAAAATGCTGGAAACAGCTTGAAAATATTAAAAAATTAATGGGATAAATTTTATGGTTATAGATTTATTTGAGAATCATAAAAACAAACGTTTGATTTATGATGATAAACCTGAAAAAAAAATTATAGGGATAGTTACGTTTGAACTGGATGATGAAATAATAGGAATAGAATTGCAATATATACTTGAAATAATAAATATTAGCAATATAACCCGATTATATAAAATTCCGGAATACCTTGTTGGAATAACAAATCTGAGAGGGCAGATAAAACCTGTAATAGATTTGAAAAAGTTTTTAAATATTGATAATGGATATATTGCGGAAAACGCGATTCAGGAAAAAAAAGGGTTATTATTGAGTTTTGAAAATTTGGATGCAATAGTTATGGTTGACAACATAAATAAAGTTGAATGGATTTCTGAAGACGATTTGCGCGAACCTCCGGATACTGCTTCCGATATTTTAAAAGAATTTACAACTTATCTTGTGTGCACTAAAAGTAAACCGATAGTAGTAATATCAGGACAAAAAATATTAACATCGGATTTATGGAATCAATATAGAGAAGAATAAAAGTTATTTGAAAATATTTTTTTATTAAATTTCAGAATTAAATAGTCTAAGTGTAAAATAAAAAATAATGAAGGTAATAAAGTTAAGTTTACTGGTATTTATTTGTTTGGCATTGTGCTGTGAACGCTCGCCCGAAAATAATTGGCCTAAATACAAAACTTCGCCATCTGTTTCGGAGAAAGTCTATTGTTTTGCAGTGCATCCTCTTCATAATCCTGCTAAACTTACGGCAGTATATCAACCTCTTATGGATTATTTGAATAAAAAGTTTGTAGATGTAAGATTTGAATTGGAATCGTCCCGCGATTATGCTAATTTTGAGGGAAAAATAAAGGCGCGGAAACCTGAATTTATTTTGCCTAACCCGTGGCAGACGCTGGAAGCAATGAAAGTAGGATATAAAGTTATAGCAATGGCAGGGGACAAGAATGATTTTAAAGGTATTTTTATTGTTCGTAAGAATAGCGGAATTAAGGAACCTGCGGATTTGAAAGGAAAATCTGTTAGTTATCCATCGCCAACAGCATTAGCCGCTTGTATTATGCCGCAATATTTTTTATATCTGCATGGTATAAATGTTATGAAAGAAATTAAAAATGTTTATGTTGGCTCTCAGGAATCTTCAATAATGAATGTATATTTGAATAAAACTGCGGCTGGCGCTACATGGCCGCCGCCATGGCGCGCTTTTCAGAAAACCAATCCCAAAGAAGCTTCTGAAATGTATGTAATATGGGAAACACCGTATTTAATAAATAATTCTGTAATGGCAAAAGGCGATATTCCTATAAAAATTATTGATCAATTATGCTCATTTTTGTTTCAGCTTAGAGACACTCAGGAAGGTAGAAAAATATTATCTGATATGGAAACAGCAGGTTTTTATGCTGCAACAGACAATGATTATGATATAGTTAAAAGTTATATTATTGAATTTGAAAAAAAAGTGCGCAAAGTAATAAACAAATGATATTAAAAAAACTGGGACGCATATTTTTTGGTACGCTGCGGCGTCAGCTTATTTTTGGAATTGCTGTTGTTCATGCTGTTTTAATGACATTATTCATATATGATTTGATCCAGAGGCAGTATTTTTTTATTGTTGAAAGGCAGACGGAGCAGGCAATAGGAATGGCGCAATCCTTAGCCACTTCGTGTGCTGGGTGGCTTAGCTCTGATGATGTTTCAGGGCTGCAGGAACTTGTTGAAATTCAGCGTAAATTTCCTGAACTGATTTTTGCATTTTTAACTGATAGGCAGGGAAAAGTTTTAGCTCATACGAGCAAGGCGTATATCGGTTTATATATGAGTGATTTTCCGAAACAGCAGGAACAAACTATAATGAATAAGAGTTCGGAATTAATTGATGTTATTGTGCCGGTAAAACTTGCAGGACATTTTGTAGGATGGACTCGGATAGGAATCGGATTACATTCTACTAAACTTAAACTTTTTGAAATAATGAAGGACGGATTTTTTTATGCTATAGGAGCAGTCCTTATAGGTTCATTACTGGCATGGTTTATGGGAAATAAAATTACTCGTCGTCTGTATGTTATTAAATCTGTAATGGATCAGGTAAAAAAAGGAGACCATACTGCCAGGTCATTGTTAAAAGGTTCTGATGAAGCAGCTCAGATTTCATTTGATTTAAATAATATGCTCGATATACTTGTTCTAAATGAAAAAGAATTAATTAACGCTAAAGAAGTTTTAAAAAAATTGAATGAAACTCTTGAAGAGCGGGTTAGAGAAGAAATTCAAAAAAATATAAGCCAGAATCAGATACTTATCCATCAATCGCGTCTTGCTGCGATGGGAGAAATGATCAGGAATATTGCCCATCAATGGAGACAACCGTTAAATGCATTGAGCGTTATATTGGCAAATATTAAGGATTCTTCTGATTTTGACGAACTTGATAAAAAAAAACTTGATGATTCGTTACAGAAAGCAGAACAGTTTATTCAAGGAATGTCTGTAACAATTGATGATTTCAGAAATTATTTTAAACCAAACAAAGAAAAACAAAATTTTGATGTTATGGAAGCTTCTAATCGAGCTGTAAAGATAATGATTCCTTCATTTTTGAGGCATAACATAAAAATAGATTACGAATTGAAAACTGAAAAATATCAAGTGTTGGGATATTCAAATGAGTTTTCTCAAGTTATGGTTGTTGTATTGACTAATGCCAAGGATGCGATTGTCAAGAATCAATATGAAGGCGAAATAAAAATAAAAGTTGAAAGCGATGATAAAAATATTACTGTTTCAGTAATTGACAATGGTGGAGGTATATCTCAGGAAATTTTTGATAAAATTTTTGAACCATATTTTTCTACAAAAGAAGTTGGAACAGGTATTGGATTATATATGGCCAGAGAGATAATGAATAATATGGGAGGCAGTATAAATATAAGTAATTTTAAAAATGGCGTTATTGTTAAATTAATGGCACCGAGAGCGGTTGAATAGAATGGAAAAATATTAAAATTAATCTGAGAATTGAAATAGAAAATTGAGAAATTATTAGGCGCACATAAATGGTATGTTCAGGCGATTTTTTAAATTTGTAAAAAATTATTGTTTGATTTTTGGGATTATAGTTTTGTATATATAAATTAAATTTTGTATTTCTTTTTTTGATAATAATTAAAATTTTGGTGGCGGTATGATTCATAAAGAACATGAAGATATAAAAATACTATATGTTGAAGATGATGAGATGGTTAGAGAATATGTTGAACTAATGCTAAAAAGGCGGTATACTGAAGTTTATTGCGCAGCCGATGGCAAAAGAGGAATTGAACTCTATCAAACTAAAAATATTGATGTTGTTATTACAGATATACGAATGCCAAGAATGAACGGATTGGAAATGTCGAAAAAAATTATAGAGATGAATCCTGCGGCGCATATTATAGTTACTACGGCGTTTAATGATAGCGAACTTTTACTTGAATCAATTGATATTGGTGTTGAAAGATATATTCTTAAACCTGTAGAAATGCCGAAATTGTTTGATGCGTTGAATTACTGCACTAAACTAATTAAGCTTCAACGTTCAGAAAAAAAATATCTTATTGAAATTGAAAATAAATCAAGAAATTTGGAAAAAGCTAACATTGAATTAAAAATAAAAGATAACGCAATAAAAACTGCTGTCAGTTCAATAGCATTTGCAGAGATTGGAGGCAGGATATTTTATGTGAATGATTCATTGGTTAAAACGTTGGAATATGATAATAAAGATGAAGTTTATGGGAAATATCCTGAGGATTTTTATCCTTCAGAAGAAATAGAAAAATTTCAGAAAGTTTTAGAAATTATTAAAACAACAGGCTGTTGGACAGGCGAGTTAAAAGCAAAAAAGAAAAATGGGAAATTAATTGATATTAGAATATCTGCAAGTTTAGTGAAAAACGAAAGCGGAAATTCTATCTGCATGATGTTTTCATTTGAAGATATCTCTGAACGAAAGCGTGCAGAAACCGAGATACTTAAATTGAATCGGATTTATGCTGTTTTAAGCAATATCAATCAATCAATCGTCAGAAACAGAAAAACGGGAAAGTTGTTTAATGAAGCGTGCCGTATTATAGTGGAATACGGCAAATTCATGATGGCCTGGATAGGTACAATAACTCCTCAAACAAACAAACTTGAAGTAACTGCATCTTTTGGAATTCCAGCAGATTATTTAAAAAAGATTAATAATGGTATAACCGGAGAATTAATTGATTATAATAATGCCGAGATAACAATGGAGACAGGTAAACATAAAATAACTAATAATATAATAAACTATGGTTATAAGTCTTGCGCTGCGTTTCCAATAATAGTTTTTGGAAAAGTTACAGGTGTATTAAATGTGTTTTCTGAAGAAATAAATTTTTTTGAAGAAGATAATGTGAAACTTTTTGATGAAGTTACAAGCGATCTTTCTTTTGCGGTTGAATTTATTCAACGCGAATCAGAACGAAAATGCGCAGAAGAAAAATTATTCCATCAAAACGAATTTTTGAATACAATCTTGGATTCGCTTGTGTATCCTTTTTATGTTGTTGACGCCAAAAATTATAATATTGTTTTAGCGAACAAATCAAGCGGATTTGATTCAATGCCGGGTTCGACCTGTTATGAGCTTACACATAAACAAAATTCTCCTTGTAATAATATTAAACACCCTTGTCCGCTTGAAATAGTGAAAAATACGGGGAAACCTGTAGAAGTTGAACATATTCATCGTGATAATAATGGTTGTTCCAAAAGTGTAATGATTTATGCATTTCCTCTTTTTGATAAATCCGGAACTGTAGTTCAGGTCATAGAATATGCTATAGATATTACTGAACTTAAAAAAACTGCAGCTGCGTTATTTGCGTCAGAAGAACGGTATAGATTATTGTTTGATAATGCCAGAGATGGTATTGCTCTTGCAGAATCTGATACAGGTATAATTATAGATTGTAATAAAGCATTGTGCAATATTGTTGAACGGGATAAAACAGAAATTTTAGGACAAAGTCAATCCATACTCCACCCGCCGCAGCAAGTTTTGCAGAGCGGTATATCGGTTTCTTTTGAGCAGCACCGTACAGGTGGAAATAACAGTAATACTCTGGAAGATTTTGTGCTTACAAAAACAGGAAAACACGTACCTGTAGAGATAAGAGCTGCGCACATATCAATAAACGGACGAAGTCATTTGCTGGGTATATTCAGAGATATTACAGAACGCAAAGAGGCAGAAAAAATATTGAAAGACAGTGAAGAAAAATTTCGAACAACTGTAGAAATATTAAATGTCGGAATTTTCAGGAATACAGGCGAAATTCCAGGTAAATTTTTATTTTGCAATAATAAGCTTGCAGAACTTCACGGATTTGATTCAATAGAAGAATTTTTGAAAATGCCGATAACAGATTTATATTACGTCCCATCTGACAGAGTTGCATTTCTTGAGAAATTAAATAAAAAAGGGTTCTTAAAGAATTATGAACTGATATTGAAGAAAAAAAACGGTGATGCTTTTTATTGTTCGTGCACCGCAAAAATAAAATATGATAACAATGGAAAAATTTTGTGGATTGACGGAGTAATAGAAGATATTACCGAACATAAAAATATTGAAAAAGAAGTTCAAAACCAGCAGATGCAGCTTATTCAAAGCGGGAAAATGGCTGCTCTAGGTCAACTCATTGCAGGGGTTGCTCATGAGATAAATAACCCGAATTGTCTTATTACTCTTAATGTTGCTCTTCTTGAAGATTATTGGAAATATTTAAAACCAATGGTAAAGGATTGTAATAAACTGTCAGATAATACAGGAATGATTAAGACAAATAAAGTTATTACTGATATGGAAAGAGTTATAAGCACTTTGAATATGGGTTCCAACAGAATTAAACTTATAGTAGATAACTTGAAAAATTTTTCAAGGGATAGTGGCGATGCTAAAAAAGAATATTTTTCGGTTAAAGAAATTATTGAAAAATCATATTTGATATGTGGAGCAGCTGTTCGTAAAAGAGTTTCTCATATTACATTTGATATACCGGATAATTTACCATTGTTATTTTGTGATTTAGTAAAAATAGAGCAGGTGTTTATTAATTTGATGACAAATGCCGCAGATGCAATAAATGATCAAATCAATGGTAAAATAATAATAAGTTGCAATTTAGTTGAAAATAAAAATATTGAAATTCATATTACTGATAATGGAACAGGGATTCCGGCCGATAATATTAATAAAATTTTTGATCCTTTTTTTACGACTAAACTTAACAGCGGCGGAACAGGGCTTGGTTTATCTATTGTCTGGGGGATTGTGAAAGATCATAATGGCGAAATATCTGTCAATTCAAAAGAAGGTAAGGGAACAGAGTTTGTTATAAAACTGCCGATTAAAAAAGATTAATAAGCACCGCTGTCTTAATTTAAAAAAACGTTTTGAGTACATAATTTTTTTTATGTTGTTATATAATTCATGTATAGTTATAATATAATAACTGGAGAAAAATAAAAAATGAAAATACTGATAGTAGATGATGAAAAATTATTATGTGAATCATTAAAACAAATTCTTGAATTTGAGGGAATGAGCGATATTACAATAAGTTCAAATGCTATTGAAGGCGAAAATGAAATAATTAAAAATATTTATGATATTGTAATTATTGATTTAATGATGCCTGAAAAAAACGGAAACAAAATTCTTTCCGACGCTAAAGCAAAAGGTGTTAAGTCAGAATTTATTGTTTTAACTGCTGTAAACGATATACCGATGGTAGTTGAATGTCTTAAATCCGGAGCTTTTAATTATATTCTCAAACCCACTTCAAAAGATTTGATGATTGCTGCTGTCAAAAGCGCTTATGAACATTATTTGCTTAAAAATAATCTTGCTTTATTTACAACAAGACATGATGTGGTTTTGCCTTCTGAATATGATAAAATTTTAACAAATGATTTAAATTTCAAAAAAATACTGCTTTATTCTTATCGGTTGGCAAAAACCGATTGTCCTGTTTTTATAACAGGCTCTTCAGGAACAGGAAAAACATTGTTAGCTGAAGCAATACATAATGCGAGTTCAAGAAAAAATAAAACATTTGTTTCTGTTAATATTAATGCAATACCTGATGCGCTTTTTGAAAGTGAATTGTTTGGCCATAGGAAAGGAGCGTTTACCGGCGCCAATGAAAATAAATCTGGTTTATGTAAAATCGCAGATGGCGGGACCTTATTTATTGATGAAATTGGAGAATTGACTTTACAAAATCAGATAAAACTTTTAAAAATAATTGAAGAGAAAAGCTTTTATCCTGTCGGGTCAAATGTACCGGAGAAATCCGATTTTAGAATTATAACTGCTACCAGCAAGGATTTAATAAAAGAAGTTTCAGCAGGAAGTTTTCGTAATGATTTATTTTATCGTATAAACATTGGGAATATATATCTGCCTAATTTAAAAGAAAGAAGTCAGGATATATTTTATTTGAGTAAAGAAATTATTCGGAATTTAAATGAAATGAATAATACCAATAAACAAATTTCAACGGGAGTTTTTAATATTTTAGTTGAATATGAATTCCCGGGTAATTATAGAGAACTTAGGAATATTATTGAAAGCGCATATTATAAAACTGAAGAAGATGTTATTACACAGGAATTTATTAATATACCTATCAATTCTGAAACAAATCAATTTCCTCAAGAACAGCCACTTTCGTTAGAAGATAAAAAAAAACAGTATATAAAAAGTATTCTTGCAATTTATCAGGATAAAAATATAGCTGCAAAAGTTTTAAAAATATCTTTAAGACAGCTTTATAATTATATTAACAAATATAAAATTTGAAATATCCTTCAAAAAGTCTTATTTTATTTTGAAATATCTTTCCGTGTCTGATTTTAAATTATTGTATAATTTATATTAATCATAATAATAATAAAATCTGCTTTTATTAACTTTCTGATAATCAAATAGTTTTGAAAATAAGTATATTAATTTTATTTTTATAACAAAACGGGAATACTATTGCTTTGTTATTGAAGTTGATAATAAAATTTAATATTGAAAATGTTCCGACAATTAATTTTTATGAATTATAAAAATAATAATTAGAGGGAAATTATCATGGACCAAAAATTAAATAAAGTTAAAATAATGGTAGTTGATGATGAAAAAGAAATTTGCCTGTCATTAAAATTTATGCTGGAATTCAACGGATATGCTGTTGAAATATTTTATAATGTGGAATCAGCATATAATTATTTGTTACATAATGAAGAAAATTTGCCGGATATTATTATAACAGATTATCAGATGCAGGGAGCAAATGGAATAGAATTATTGAATAAAGTAAAAAATAATTATCCTGAAATTAGCGTGATTATTATGACAGGTTATGGAAATAAAAAATTAGCTGTTGAAAGTATGGTGTCAGGAGCTGAAAATTTTTTAGATAAACCTATTTCAGCGTATGATGTTTTAAAGGCTATTGAAGAAATTATTAATAAAAGAGAATTAAAATTAGAAAACCAAAGACGGATAAACTCAACAATATTACATGAGTTGAATAATCATTTGTCAGTATTGAAAACATCAGTGCAGCTTATAGAATTAGAAGATAAGAGTAATACAAATATTTCTGATATAATGATGAAACAAATAGATTTAATGAACGGTTCAATCAGAACAATGCTAACTCCGGAAAATTTTGTTAATCTGTCGCTGAAATTTAAAAAAGAAAAAATAAATTTAAAGGAAACTGTTGATAATGCAGTATTGTTTCTTAAAAATGAGGCTGCTGATAAAGGTATAAAAATTGAAACGGATCTGAATGATTCATGGATGGAGGCTGATATAAATTATATTCGCCAGGCAATAATGAATATTATACTTAATGCCATCAGATATTCTCCTGAAAGCACTGTAATTAAAGTTAAGTTAATTGATGAATCAGGCTATGTATGCATTGAAATAGCTGATGAAGGACCTGGCATTTCAGATGATTTGAAAAATAAAATTTTTAATTATGGTTTTAGAGTAAATAAAAATGTAAAAGGAAATGGAATAGGATTATTCTTTGTTAGGGATGTATTGAAATCACATAACGGCAGAATTGAAGTGATAGATAATGTTCCCAAAGGCAGTATATTCAGGATAACATTAAATAAAAACTAAAAAAGGAGGTTTTGAAATGGAAGAAAAAAATACTTTGTTTGATAAATCAGGAGGGAAACTGCTGACTTTTTTTTTGGATAATCGTGAATACGGCATTCAGATTCTTGAAGCCCGCGAAGTAGTCGGAATGCAGAATATTGATCCAGTACCGCGCACGCCTGCATTTATGAAAGGCGTTATAAATTTGCGCGGAAAAATTGTTCCTGTTATTGATTTGCGTTTAAAATTCGATATGGTTCAAAGTGAGTATGATAAAGATAACTGCATTCTTGTTGTAGATTTGAATGGAATTCTGACTGGCATTATTGTTGATCAACTTGCAGGTGTAATTACTATTGATAAAGAACATTATGAAATTTCCCCAAAACTTGGAAATAACATTAATGCAGAATTTGTTTCAGGTATGGTTAAACTTGACGAACGCGTTATAATAGTTCTTGAAATAGAAAAAGTGTTGGATAATGCTGAAATAAAAATTCTTAAATTGGCATGATGAGATTTTGATTAAAAGTTATAAATGAAACCTGAATTAAATCGTGATGCAAATAAAAATTTTTTTTTTAATGAACGCAGATTTTCTGAAAACAAATTTTAATAATTTATTATTTTTTTAGGATGGTGTTTAAAATGAATTTAAAATTATCTACTAAACTTATCAGTGGTTTTTTGATTGTTGCGGTTATTTGTTTATTGGTCGGCAGCATAGGTTTTTATGGAATTGAAAAAACTGAAGGGAATCTGGAAAATATAGGTGTGAACCGTATTCCTGATTTGAGATCATTAGCTGAACTCAACCGTGAACGTATGGCGATTCGCGCGCAAACTCTTGATGTTTATCAATACGAGTTTCAGAATAATTCAAATGAAAAATATCAGAAAATATTGGAACAGCGTAAAAAAAGTTGGGGAAAAGTTGATAAAGCCTGGGCAACACTATTGGCTATTCCGCGCCAGTCAGAACGAGGTAGGAATTTAATAAAAAAAGTAGAATCAGAATATAATGCATGGCGCAATATTTATGTTCAATTAGAAAAGATAATCGTTCAATTAATTAAAACGACTGATGCAAGTCAAAAAAATGTTCTCTATAAAGAATATAGAGAAACTGTAGCTGAAATGGTGCCAATATCAGATGCAATGGGAAAAACTTTCGATGAGATAACAGAAAACAATACTGCCAACACCAATAAAATGATTGAAGATAGTATATCTGATGGGCACAGTACTCAGATGTTTACTTCAGTAACAGTTATTGCAGGTTTTTTTCTCGCAGTTATATTTGGAGTATTGCTGAGTAGAAATATTGCCGGAAATTTATTAAATATGTTAAACAGATTGACATCGGGCGGCAGTCAGGTAACTTCAGCAGCTGGTCAAATAGCATCTGCCAGTATTCAATTATCAGAAGGAGCTCAGGAACAGGCTGCGTCAATTGAAGAAATGTCTGCAACAATGGAAGAAATGTCATCGCAGGCTCATACAAACGCAGATACAAGCAAAAACGCCAATATAAGTGCAAAAAAAGTTGTAGAAATAAGCGGTGCTGCTGCTGAAAATGCAAAGAATGTTTCTGTTCTTGCAGCCGGAGCAAGGGATGCTGCTGATAACGGAGCTAAGGTAATGAATGAAATAGTTGATTCAATGGAAGATATCAGAAAAGGCAGTGAAAAAATAACAGATATAATAGATACAATAAATGAAATTGCGCAGCAGACAAAGATGCTTGCTGTAAATGCAGCTATTGAAGCAGCCCGTGCAGGCGAGCATGGTCAGGGTTTCGCAGTTGTAGCTGATCAGGTATCTAAACTTGCTGAAACATCGCGTACTGCTGCTAAAGAGATCGCTGAGTTAATAAAAGAAAGTGTTAAGAAAACATGCACAGGAGCTCAGACAGCGCAAAAAGGCTCGGAAGCAATTAAAAATATTTCTATTAATGCGATTAAAGTTGTTGATATTGCAAATGAAGTCGCGAACATAGCAAAAGAAGTTAAAGAATCTGCAAGCGCAGTAAATCAGCATCTTGAACAGATTAGCATAGCATCAATTGAACAGTCAAACGGAATAGAACAATCAACAAAAGCAATTGCACAGATAGATAGTGTAACACAGCAGAATGCCAGCGCTGCTGAAGAAACCTCGTCTGCTGCAGAAGAACTTAATTCTCAGGCTGAAGCAATGATGGGAATAGTGAACGAATTAAATGTTTTGGTTACTGGCAAAATTATGGAAAAAGGCCAGTCGAAAAAAAATCAATCAGAACAGAAAATTCATACAGGCAATCAATATAGAAAAGATTCGTTCCATAAAGAATCATCTGATTGCTATTCTGAACATTTAAAATTACATAAGAAACCTGTAGTAGCGCATAATAGAAAAATTTTGCCGAAAGGAATAGAGGAAATTAATCCTAAAGATGTTATACCTATGAAAGAAGATTTTTCTGAATTTATTGAAAAACGTTAGATATTAGATTATATAAATAGTTTGATTTGAAATTTTTATAATAGTGCATAAAAATAAAAAATCATCAAATTGCATTTTTATTTTCAATGAATGCATTTGATGATTTTTTATTTTTATAGATATTTTATGTAGTTAAAAAAAAATAAATTAAAAATAAATAAAAAATTATAATTGATGAAAAAATATAAATGTGATATAATTATAATAAATAAATTTATCTTACATTTGTTTTTATCTGTTTTAAGGAAATATTTCAAAATATGATTTTAGATTTATACAAAATTATTATTTAATATATGTTTTGTAAAAAATGGATAAGCGGCTATTTTGAAATGTTTCTGTTAAATCAAATTGTTGGTTTTCACTGTTAAATGTTCATTGTGTTTTACATAAAAAAATAATTCACCAGAAATGTCTTTTATAACATAGGAG
>JAGOBX010000325.1 GCA_017999075.1 Candidatus Babelota bacterium
AAATTGGAAAACACTGAATTTATTTCAAAAGCTCCTAAACAAGTTATTTAAAAAGAAACCAAGAAAAAAGAAGAATTTGAAAAGGTTATAAAAGAATTTTCTGAAACTCTAATTAAACTGAAAAAATAAAATGAAAATAGGCGCGCATTTTTCTATTTCAGGCGGAATATCAAAATCAATTGAATCTGCGGACAGCTCTGGAGCTGAATGGATGCAGATATTTATAAGTAATCCGCGCGCATGGGCTGATCCGAAAATTTCTCCTGAAGAAATAGTATTATTTAATTCCAAACGTTTAACCTCTGGTATTTCTGGAATAGCAGTGCATATGCCGTATCTTCCCAATATCGCGTCTTCAGAAAATATTATTTATCGAAAATCAATAGCTCATCTTAAAAAAAATATTGATGCTGCAGAATTAATTAATGCCGACTATTTTATTATACATCCAGGAAAATCTATGGGCGCAGATGTTGATAAATCAATTAAACGCATTGCAGATGCAGTAAATATTCTTATATCAAACACTTCAAAAATTCCGATATTGATTGAAAATACAGCCGGTCAGGGAAGTGAAATCGGATTTACCTTTTTTCAACTTGGAAAAATACTTGATAAAATTAAAAATAAAAAAAGATGCGGGATCTGCCTTGATACCGCCCATCTTTTCGGAGCAGGATATGATTTTTCAACCCAAAACAGTTTGGAAAAAGTCATTAAAGAATTAATGTCTAATTTTGATATTAATTTTATTAAAATGTTTCATCTGAACGATACGACTGTAAATTTAGGCAGTAATGTTGACAGGCATTATTATATTGGCGAAGGTAAAATTGGAATACACGGATTTACAAATATTATGAAACATAAATATTTTTCATGTCTGCCTGGTATTGCTGAAACTCCTGAAGAAAATGATCCTTTGCACAAAAAGGCCATTGATTTGTTAAAAACTATTTCAATTTGATTTTACTGTATGTTTTTTAAATTAATTTTATATAAAAATCTGTTTTTTAAAATTGGTATTATAATTCTTATAATTTTTTTACACGGACAATCAATTCATTCTAAAAAACTTGAAAGTTTAAAAAAAACAAACAAATTTTCTGTAAAACGTTTGTCTGCATCTGATATGACTGAAATTTATAATAATAATTTTACTGATACCGGATTATCGGAAACTGTCAGAATTATAGACAGCAGATCGTTTCTTGAATATGAAAATAAACATCTGCCTTTTTCAATTTGCATACCTGAAAAATTAACATCTGAATTACTGCCTGAAAAAATTAAAAAAAAAGATTTGAAATTAATTTTTTATTGTTCTAGAAAATTGTGCTCTGATGCTGAAAACAGCGCCCAAAAAGCAATTGATTCAGGATATAAGAACGTCTGGGTTTATTATGAAGGAATAGAAGAATGGGAAAAAAATAAATTTAAAATTGAAACCGGAGAAATATTCGGATTGAATATTGATTCTGAAATAAAATCAATCAAGCCTGGAGATTTGAATAAAATCCTGGATAAAACAATGTTGATTGATTTGATAGGAGATAAATATGTGGGATTTATTCCTAATTCAGTAATAATGCCGGTTGATGAATTTTATTTTAAATATTTTAAAATACCCCAAAACAAAAATATAGTAGTGTATTATCTGAATAACAAGTTGGCGATTCTTGCAATTAAATTTTTATTCGTTAAAGGATATGATATATCAAAAATCAAATATCTTGAAGGCGGCATATTCAATTGGAAAAATTGCGGGTATGAAATAAAAAATAACCAATAAAACAAAAATTTTTTTTAAATTAAAAATGTGGAAAAATATAGTATATTATAATAAGTAAGTAGTTTTATCATATTACAAAAGCATTGTTTGATGTGACGGATGCTTTATATTCATATGCGCGTAAGCCACAGGGTTTACTATCCTGCCACCCCTGGTTCTGCTTATAAACCCTATTTTTAACAAATATGGTTCTATCATATCTACAAGTGTATCCGATTCTTCATCAAGAGTTGCAGCAATAGCTTCTATCCCGACAGGTCCTCCATTATAAAATTCTATTATAAGTTTTAAATAGGCACGATCAAGATCGTCTAATCCCATTGAATCTACGCCTTCAAGTTCAAGGGATTTTACCGCGGTATATATATCAATTATTCCGCCATTATTTACCATTGCGTAATCTCTCACCCTTCGCAGAAGACGATTAACTATTCTCGGAGTTCCCCTGCCTCGTTTTGCAATTTCTTCAATAGCACTTTTTTCAATTTTGTTATTAAGCAGGTTGGCTGACCGTTCAATAATCTTCATAAGTTCTTCAACAGGATAAAAATCAAGATGATGAATAAGTCCAAATCTTTCACGAAGAGGTGCAGATAGTAATCCTGCTCTTGTAGTAGCTCCAACTAACGTAAACGGTTTTATCGGTATTTTTATTGTTTTGGCAAATGCACCTTTATCAACAACAAAATCTGTTTTAAAATCTTCCATAGCAGGATATATAAATTCTTCAACTGCTATAGACAATCTATGAATTTCATCTATAAATAAAATATCTTTTTCTTCAAGATTAGTTAAAATACCCATTAAATCGCCTTTTTTGTCAAGTATTGGTCCTGAAGAAGTTACAAGATTGGCCCCCATTTCATTAGATATAATATGCGCAAGAGTTGTCTTTCCTAAACCGGGAGGACCATAAAAAAGGGTGTGTTCCAATGGTTCATTCCGCATTTTAGCGGCTTGAATAGCAACCTGAAGTTTTTCCACAACTTTAAATTGACCTATATACTCCGAAATAGATTTTGGTCTTAAACTCCAGTTGAATTGTTTTTCCTGTTCGCCGGAATCGCTTGATATTATCCTTTCTACTACCATGAATCAATATGTAAAAAAAGATTTATAAGCAAGATAAACGCTGAATAAATCATACTTTGAAATAAGTTCATACGGCGAATGCATTGACATCACACCTATTCCGCAATCCACTACATTGCATCCGTATTTTGAAATATGTTTTGCTATAGTTCCGCCGCCACCTTCGTCAACTTTAGAAAAAGATCCTATCTGCCAGCACACTTTGTCACGTTCAAACAATCTTGCAAGTTGTGAAATAAATTCGGTATTTGCATCATTTGTAGAACTTTTTCCGCCATGACCTGTAAATTTAGTTAAAATTGCCCCATATCCAATTTTAGAACAATTTAAAGGTTCAAAAACATCTGGAAAATTCGGGTTGATTACTGAATTAACATCTGCAGAAATAGCATTAGACTTTAAAAATATTTTTCTATAATTAGATACTTTTAAATTACTTTCTGTAGTTTCAAGAATAAAATTTATTATGTCTTCCGCAAGTAAAGACTGCGCTCCGGTAGGCCCGTCGCTTCCAGTTTCTTCCTTATCATAAAAAATTGAAATATTTGTTTTTGAAACTTTATTCATATCAATATCAAGAATAGCTTTCAAAGAGGCGAATGAACACGCCCGGTCGTCATGACCATATCCGGCAATAATTGATTCATCCAATCCTGAAAACCTTGGCTTTAAAGATGGAGTAAGTTGAAGTTCTGCAGTTAACAGATCTTCTTCTATAATTCCGTATTTTTTGTTCAAAATATTAAGTGTAAACATTTTAATTTTATTTTTTTCTTTAGAATTCCTTTTATCAAAAACTGTTCCGGCAACAGCATTTAACATTTCTGCTGTTACTGCGTCCTTTATTATTTTTGGATCTTGAACCCTTTTTGATAAATGCGGAGCAATATCAGGTATTACTAAAACAGGATCATTTTCATTGTTTCCAATATTAATATTTACTGTTTTTCCTGAACGGGTAATGACAATACCTGTTAAACAAAGCGGAATGTTAAGCCATTGATATTTTTTTATTCCACCATAATAATGAGTTTTAAACATTAAAACATCTGACATTTCCGTTAACGGATTCTGTTTTAAATCTATGTGGGGAGTGTCTATATGAGAAACTATAAAATTTATCCCGTTATTAATATTTTTTTTGAGATTAACAACAACTATATTTTTATTAAAAAATTTAATATAAAATTTCTGAGGAAGTTTTTTTATGGTTGAATATAATTCTATTTCCTGATATCCGCAGGATTTAACTATTTTTTCTATTTCAATTACAGACAACCGCTCAGTCTTTGATTTTTCTATAAAATCCATATATTCTTTCGAAAAATTATTTATTGCTTTTTCAGAATATTTTTTATTTGTAAGAAAGAATGGTTCTGGTTGATAAAATAATTTTTTCATTTTAACAGCTTTTTAATTTTTTCGGAAAGTTTTTTCAATTCAAAAGGTTTTTTAATATAGTCGTCAGCTCCTGAATTAAAACCGAGTTCAACATCAGCTTCGCTTGTCCGCGCAGAAATAAATATTATGGGAATGTGTTGAAACTCATCACTTTTTTTTAATGCTCGGCATAAATCATAACCTGAAATCCAGTTCATCATAATGTCAAGCAATATAATATCTGCTTTTTGTATTTTCAATATTTCAAACAATTGTATACCGTTAAAAACTGTGAATACTTCATAACTTTCAGATTCCAAGTAATCTTTTAATAACTCAAGAGTATCTGAATCATCGTCAGCTATCACAATTTTTTTTTTCAATATATTTTCAGTCATAATTTTAATTTTATAAGGACAGTTTTATTATGATAAAATTTTATAATTACTATACTTGATTTTTAAAAAAAAATA
>JAGOBX010000326.1 GCA_017999075.1 Candidatus Babelota bacterium
GTTATAATCAGAATATGAAAAATTTCTGAAACGATCGGAAGACTTTATGCGCCAATAGTAAGTTCTCTGACCTTCAAGAACACTGTCGTGCTGCTGAATCGAACTTATAAAATTAATGCTTTTAGTATCATTGTCAAAATTAGTATCAGTATCAATCTGAAATTTATATAAAACCGAGTCAACAGGTTTTGACCAGACAAAAGATATAAACGTATCTTTAGATTCTTTTAAGTTTGACGGAGAAATTAAAATAGCAGTATCTGCAATTGTATCAATTAAAAAATATTTTATCCCTGAAAAATTTGTATCTCCTGTAGAGTCGGTTCCAACAACATACCAAAATATAGTATCTCCCTGATATGAATTATTTATAATAGGAGTATCTGGTATTAAATATGTATCATCAGTAGTTTGAGAAAAATATTTTTGAGCAAAATTTGAAGTTAAGGAATAAACAATATAATAATTTACAGCGCTGATTGAAGATTCCCATTCAAATCTCGGAATAATATTATTAGTTTCAGTTCCGGCGGAAGGATAGATTGAATTGAAATAATCAACGCCGCGTAAAACAATTTTATAAGTCATCGAAACATTTGTATTGCCTGCATTATCAATCACGTATACATACCAGAAATATGTATCTGACAGAACCCGAGAAAAAACAGTGTCTGAATTTTTTGTATTGTTATAAATACCGCTGTCAATAATATTAAAACCTGAACCCGTATCAGTACCAAAATACCAAATATAAGTGTCAGCATCTGTTATGGTCCACTGAAAACTAGGCTGATGATTTATTGTATCGTAGTTGTTTGACGGATAAATTAATGATGGCGGTCTTACAAAAGTGTCTATGCATAAACACATTTGATTCGGATTACTTACTGCAGTGTTGCCTGCATTATCTTTTGAAATAATTCTCCATTGAAATACTCCACTGTCAAGGTTAAGAGAAATTGAAGATGTTGCAGCTTGAATTTCACTTGAATATTTTAGTGTAGAAAATGTATCTGAACTTAATTGAAAAATATAAGTATTAGCATCTACTGACGCTGCCCACACAAATGTTTCATTTAAAATATTAGTATATAAATTTGCCGGAGATATTAAATTTACCGGAGAAACTCCTGTATCAACCATAATAATGCTCGACACTGATGAATCCGAACTTTGGTTTCCGGCAGAATCTATGCAATATATTTTTATAGAATACGCTCCGGCCGCGTTTACAATAAGATTATAACTGTTTATTGCGGATGTGCACGAATAAATATATTGGCCTGAATTATAATTGTAAAAAATTTTATAAAATCCGAAATCCGCATCAGGATTAGGAGTCCATGTAAAAGACAAAGAAGTATCATTGTCGTAGCCTGAAGTTGCGTTGTCCGAATGAACAGGAACTGAAGGATTTGTAACGTTACCCGTATCAATAGTAACATAAATAGAAGCTCCTGATATAGAACTTGTATTTCCTGCCCAGTCAACAGCATCAATTTTTAGTGAATAATTATTTCTATATGTTCCTGTTAAACGGTAATTCGTATTTGCTGTACTATCATATAAAATAAATCCTGCTCCGGAATCAATATAAATTCTATAATATAAAATATCCGTATCATACGAAATCCATTGCCAATTAATTGTCAAATCCGTATCATAATTTAAATTAAATACTGTATCTGAATGAGTTGGAATCCCTGGGACTGGACAATAAGAATCAGATATTATAATTGATGATTGCGCAGAAAAACCGCTCATTTTTCCTGATTTATCAATTGACTTTATTTTTGCAGAATAACGATTATGATAAATTAAATTCGTATAAGAAAAATACCTGTTCGCAGTATATCCAACCAGACTGTCAGGAGCTGAATTAATTGACAAATATACTGCATAACTGTCAATATCATTAGCTATTGGTTGATTCCAATAAATATAAATGGAACTATCATTATCAAATCCAGGAAATGCAGCAGGAACATCAGAATCTGCCATAATTACCGAATATGGTGCATCAGGTTCATAACTGTCCGGAATTAATTTATTTGAAGAACTATCAGTATTTCCTGAATAATCTGTAATTAAATTTGATGGGTTAATATAATACGGATAAATTATAGAAGGAGAACTCCCCAATTGTATTTTTAAAACAGTATTATAATAATCCCATTCCAAAACTGAATTCGAAGAGTCTCCGAAATCAGAGTTAAATATTGTATTTATATTAGCAGCAGTTAGAGCAGAAGTATTTATTGATTCGCTGAAATATAATATTATAGTATCGCCATAAGTGAAACCTGTATTTGAATCATTATTAATTACTGTTATTGAATTAAGAAAAGGATTTATTAAATCAACAGGAATACAATATGTATTTGCCATTATATTTGAATCAGCTAAATCTGTTATATTTGAAACGTAAAATGAGTCATTTATAGATTTAAATTGATTATTCATAGTTATTCTTACCGCATTTGAATCAAGTGCAGTTATATTGGAAATATTAAGATTTGAATAATTTCCGATATCAGAGGCTTTTGTAAAATTTACAGATTCGTTGAAAAATATATCAATCGTTTTATTCAAAGTATCGCCGGAAGAAACAGGATTTATTATTGAATATAAAATTTTCGGAGAAGAAGTATCAATTATATTTTGAGCTGATACGGTAACATTGCCAGAACCATTTTGATCGAGTATATTTTGAGAAAAAGTTATAACCTGATTGGATACATTGATAGGATTTACCGCATTTATTTTTATAGTACGGCTGTCAACTGCAGTTGCTGAAAATACAGTATTTCCTGTTATTGTATAATAAGACAAATTTGTAACTGTAGAGGTATCAATCGGAACATTAAATACAGACTTTATAATTTTACAATATGAATCTTCAACTGTATCAAGATATGATATTAAGCATTGAGGTCCTGCAGTATCTTTTAAGATACCGGAACTTGCTACAGATAATTCTACAGAATTTAAATCTTTTATTACGCTAGCCAACAAAACAAACTGATCATTATGTCTTACAGTAAACCCGTTTCCTAAAGAAATATTAAGGTTTCTGTTATCGATCCAAAGAGTTGAAACATTAGAACCGAAATTCCTTGCTCCTGACAGTACAAGTGCTGTGTCTGTAAAATTTGAATACACTGAATTTCCTAGTGTTGACATATCCATAGGTTCGCTGAAAAATACAGTAAAAGTATCTCCATAACTGAATTCCGAATTGTTGTCAGCATCAGTAAAAGTTACATTTATAATCATTGAAGGAACAGTATCATATAAATTTATTTCAAAAGGTTTAATATTGAAATTATTGTTGAAATCTTTAATGCCTGAAATATTTACTGTATCATTATTATGAAGGACTGAATTTGTTCCAAGAATAATTTTTATAAAAGAACTGTCCAAAGTAATAGAAGCTGCTCCTGTACCAAAAGAATTAGAAGGATCACTGAATGTAATATTAGAAATATTGTAAGAGCTTGTATCTATCGGTTCACTGAATTTTAAAAGTATTGTATCGCCTGTAGAAAATGAAGTATATTGTGTATCACAGTTTTCAAAATATGATAATAATAAATATGGCGGAATGCTGTCGGTTAAAACATAATTATAAAATGAATCCGCATAATTATTATGAATATCACGGATACCCGTATATAATGAAATTATATCATTATATTTTAAAGTGAAACCTGATGTCAGTTCTATTGAAACCGTATTGCCATTAAACGTATATGACCAGTTTATACTTGAACCGAATTGGTTTCCTGAAATGTTGTTTACAAGAAAACTGCTGTTCGGAGATGAAAATGATGAAGTTAAAACAGGTTCGCTGAAAGATAATAATATTTTGTCTCCTACGGATAAATTAGAATTTAAGGAAGTATCATAATTAAGATGTGCAACAGAAATAATTATTGGTCCTGCATTATCTAAAATATAATTTGTTTCACTGGAAATATCAGGATTTCCCGATAAATCTTTTACGAATGGAGAAGGATTTATAGTGTCTCCGTTAAATATCGAAGAACCAGAGCCTAATGATATATATAATGTCTTGTTATCGGAAGAAACTGTATAATTGAAATCCCCGTACGTATCGCCTGAAATTCCTCCATTAATAGGAAATGAATCTATAAATGATGATTTAGACAATTCGGAAAATTTCATAGGTTCGCTGAATTTTATTATTATAGTGTCTCCATCTGATAACTGAGTATTTCCCAATGCAGTATCATTGTTTAATGTTGTTACCGAAACTATATAAGGACTATCTATATCCGTTATTATAAAATTTGTTAATATAGTGGACTGATTATTAAAAATAGAAGTATCTTTAATATTATTGGTCAAAGCGATCCAATCGCTTCCGGCTAAAACTACCGTATTAAAAGTAATATAACATTTGTCAGTATCAACTGAATTTTGTAAATATACTGAGTCCGGAATTCCTTTTGATGAATTAAAGTTTGAAGGAATAAGGGTATTTAAATCTATTGGTTCGCTAAAAGATACATTTATGGTTTTACCTGAAGAATCATAGATTGTATCTAAATATGCGTTAATTATATTTAAACCAATTGTGTCATATAAAACCGCATTATATTCTGAATTTATTAATGTGTCAGCCTGATTTCCATAAACATCGCGCATATGGTTTGAAAGAGATATTCTTTCTCCATCATTAATAATTTTGTTGTAACCGATGCCGA
>JAGOBX010000327.1 GCA_017999075.1 Candidatus Babelota bacterium
CTCCTATTAAGATCAAATCAAAATATCTGCTGATTGATTTATCAGTAATGGATTTTGATGTTATTGATTTTTTTGATAAATTTGTGATTATCGCATTGTTGATTTTTTCTAAAATGGTATTTTATATTTCAATTAAATTGAAGCTTCTTGACGTGCCTCCTGGTTTTTGAATAAAATCAATAGCTCCGTTAATCAAAGCTTCTATAGTTTTTTTATGTTGTCTGTCAGCAGCAGTTAAAAGAATGATGGGTTTAGGTTTTTCTTTCATTATAATTCTGGTAGTTTCCGTTCCGTCAAGTTTAGGCATTTCAATGTCCATTAATATAATGTCAACAGGATTGTTTTTGACAAAATAAACAGCGTCAAGACCGTTCGTAACAGTTCCGCAGATTTTTATAATAGAAATATCTGACAAGAGTCTTGTTATAGAATCCAGCATAAATTTTGAATCGTCAACTAAAAGTAAATTAATCGGTTGCATAATATACAATAATATTTATTTTTATTAATTATATAAAAAATTTGAATATAAAATTATTTTATTAACATAGCATCGCCAAAACTGTAAAATTTATATTTGTGTTTTATAGCAGTTTGATATAAATCCATAATTTCATTATGTCCTGCGAATGCTGCAATTAACATAAGAAGAGAACTTTTCGGCAGATGAAAATTAGTTATCATAGCGTCAATAAAATTGAATTTATATCCAGGATAAATAAAAATGTCTGTTTCTCCCGATAATTCGCTGGTTTCAGATTTATTGTTAAAAACAGTTTCAAGTACTCTCACACTTGTAGTTCCGACAGCAATAATTCTTTTATTTTCGGATTTGTATTTTTTTAATTTAGAATACGTGTCAATATCTATTCTGAAATGTTCGGAATGCATTTTATGTTTTGTAAAATCTTCATTTTTGATGGGTTGAAAAGTCCCGGGGCCTATATGCAGAGTTATTTCGAGAACATCGCATACAATTGATTTTATTGAATCCAGCAGAGATTCTGTAAAATGCAGACCTGCAGTGTGAGCTGCTGCAGAACCTGAAATTTTTGAATAAACGGTTTGGTATCTGTTTATATCTCCTGTAAAATTTGAAATATATGGCGGCAGAGGCATTGAACCGCAGCAGAATAAATCACTGTCAGAAACAGGAGTTCCGTCATTATAATGAAACTTTAAAATTCGTCCGGTTTCAGATATATTTTCAACTTTGCAGAATAAATTATTATTAATTTTAAATTCCGATCCAGGTTTAAATTTTTTTCCGGGGTTAACCATGCATTCAAAAACGGATTCGGAAATTTTTTTTAAAACCAGGATTTCGAAAAGTTTCGAGTTATGATAAAAATTAAATCTTGCAGGCATAACTTTTGAGTTATTCAAAACCAGAACATCTTGTTTTGAAAGATATTCTGTAATATTTTTGAAATGAGTATGAATTATTTTTTTTGTTGAACGGTCATATATCATTAATCTGCTGCTGTCGCGTTCAACGGCAGGATTCTGAGCAATTAAATTTTCGGGTAAATTATAATTAAAATCGGATAAATTCATATTATTTTTTCAAAGCTGTTAATCCTGGTAAAGCAGAAAAATATTTTTGTACAGCGGATATGTTAAACTAAAAAAAATCTTGTTTAATATTTTTCAAAATAAAAGATATTGAGTTTGAATACCGAAAACAGTATAAACACATAAAATGTTATAATGAAAATCGCGATATTGTTTATAGTAAAAATATTATCCCATATCCAATTAACAATATTTTTATAGTAAAGATCATCTGGATGAGAAGAAATAAATTTATATATGTGCGAACCGAATGTGTATGTTTTTCCTGTTTCAAGATGAAGAAGTTTAACGTCTTTTGAATTTTCTCTTCTTTCAAGACCTATAGAAGATTCGTTATAAGTCGGCTGGGCAAAGTAAAGGAAAAAATTAAATACTATAATAATTCCGATTAAAACCCAGAACCCTGTCCGTAAAATAAAATCAATACTGTCAGAATTAGTGTTAATGAGACAACGTCTGTGTTTCGGCAAAAAATACATTATGAGCATCAGAATTATTGTTGCAGACAACAATATTAAATCTAGCGATGTATTGAAAAAAAAATCTGATTCATTAATCCATATCTCGGGCACTGAACAACCTCAAAGTTATATTATATTAAAAGTTTGTAATATTCGAATTCGTTTTTAACATCCTGCGGAATTTGAATTTCCATTTTTTCGAGTTTTTTGATTTTGTTGTCTATAGCTACAAGTTTTTTCTTGTTAAGATTAACAAATTTAAAGTTTAATTTTGCAAAATTAGGATTAGCGCTTTGTTTATCTCTAATGCGTTTATTAAAAGGAACATACTGGAAAAATATGTCGCGGGTTAAAACATTAAGTTTGAACACTGCCTGAGATTCGTTTATAATCCAATCAAGATAGTCTTCGGCATACCTGTCTTTTGTCTGAGGCAATTTTTTAAATTGTTTTTTTATTTTTTCTTTTGTTTCAGCATTTAATTCTTTGCTTTGTTTGTATGTTGAAGTGTAATCAAAATATTTTCCTGTCATTCCGCCTTCAATCGGATCTCCCCAGTTTGGTCCGACTATAGTTTTAGCAAGTTCCCATCTGAAATGAGCAAGAGCCAGAAGAAGCATTTCTTTTAAATCTGCCGTTGCAAAAAGAGGAACTACTATTCTTGCTCTGCTTGCTTTGTTGCGGTTATCTATTTCCTGCCAGCAGATAGCTTTTGAACCTGAAACAGGCACTATAATGAAATTAGGAATAACTTCTTTTTGAACAAAATCAGCCTGGTCCCCATAAACAAGTCTCACTTCACGGTAGAACAATGAAAAGTCTATATCAAGAATTTCTTTAAGAGTATTTTCAAGACGTTCTTTTGTAACAATGCAATTTTCCGGTTTAAGGTTTATATAATCGCTGTCAACTATGGGACTCTGCTGAGCTATAAGACCTGCAGCAGTTCTGACCTGAGCTGCTACTACTTCTTTAATTTCAAAATTCAATAAAGCTGATGCCGGATCAGATATATTAACTTTATTTTCTTTTACATATTCATCATATGTTTGACCCAATCCATTTATACTCGGTTTTTCTTCGTTGTCATGAATTTTAGCAAGCCATTCGTCTGCATAAAATATCGGGAAAGTATGTTTTGTCTGAAACGGAGTTGATTTGATGCAATTTATAGTTTCTTCATTCAACAAATTTTCATCGAGTATTCCGTAACGCAGCATAAGAAACGTATAATTTGGCAAATTACCTCCTTTTTCCATGTAATGCAGAAATGCGTCTTTATAAAAATCCCAGTAAGCTGCTTCAAGTTCTTTTTTGATTTTTCTTGCATCTCCGGCAGTATCAAACTTATCTATAAGTTTATGATATTTTTCAAGCGCTGTTCTAAGCTTGCTTTTTGTATCTTCATTGGAGCATTGCAAAGTCATCAGTTTATTAAAATTATCGTCAATAATTAAATCGCTTTGCTGAATTACAACAGCTTTTTTGGCTTCTTCTTTTTTAATTTCTACAGTTTTTTCTTCGTCTTTGATTTTAGATTCTTGTTTTAAATATTCTTTGCTTAAATCTTTTATTTTTGCATTGTACATTTCACTGTACTGGTTGTGAAGTTCTTTTGTAAGTTTGATTAGTTTGCCAAGAGCTTTTTCAACAAATTTAATATTCGGATGGTTAGCTGATTTCAACAAAGAATAAAGTGAAAAATATGATTCAAAGATACTTTCGGATTGACCTGCCAATTTTAAAATTGCTTGTTCTGCAAGGTTGTTTGCATTGACAAAAAATCCATTTAATTCCTGAAGGTATTCGCTTAATTTCAGACAGGAAAATTCAACTATGTTGGGACTCAATTTAATGGCAATCTTTGCGACTTTTTCAGGAAGGTATAAAATGCTTTTAACTATATCTATGATTTCAAGATTTATGTTAGGAAGATCTATATTAATTCCATAATCATGTTCCCAGACCTGGCTGAGATTTGTTTCAATTATAGCAATAGAAAGTTTATCGGAAATTTTATTTCCGTTTGAATGAGCTTTAGAATGCAGAATTTTTCCGTCTTTATAAACAGGATTATCTTTGTTCTGAGCGTTCATATTTATTTTGTAGTACATGTAAGCAAGGTTATCGTAATACATTTGAGCCTGCTGTAGAAGTTTTATTGTGTTTTCTATGACTCCGTAAGTCGATAAAGATTTTTGTAGCAGAGTTTTGCTTATAGATAATCCGATAACAGGATTTGAACGGAGTAAAGTTTTTAAAGGATCAGCGCCTGTAGGGATTTTTACGACCGCACCGTTTGAAACTGCCCGTATAGTAGCGTTTCTCGGCGCATTTAATATAAAACTTATTTCTCCAAACGTGGTTTTTTTTTCTGTTATTAAGCCTACACGTTTGCTTTGAGCAAGGATTTCAGATTTTTTCATTTCGGCATTTATTTCTTCGGCAATTAATACTTCAAGTTCTCCGTCAATTAAAATATATAAACCATCGCTTGCGTCGCCTTGATAACAAATGACATCGTCTTTTGAAAAATTAATTTTTTCCATAAATTTAACCATCCCAAAGCCGAACCAGTCGGAAAAATTTTTAATGTTATACTAAGATGCTAATCTTCAAAAAAACATTTAATTCTTTTGGTATAAAGTATATATATTTATTCAAAAAAATTCAATTAAAATAATAAATT
>JAGOBX010000328.1 GCA_017999075.1 Candidatus Babelota bacterium
AAAAAATTAAAAAAATAATATCTAAAAAATTCGGAATAAAAAATTTGACATTAAAATATGAAGTCAATGGTTGTTCCGGAGGAAATATAATAAATAATAAACATAGTTGTAAAAAATAGAAAATTCAGGAGGTATTCAGCAATGTCAGAAAAAAATCAGGAAAAAAAATCAAAAGAAAAAAAAAGTTTTTTTTCGAAAATAATTGATAAATTCGATAAAAAACTTGAAGAAAAGTCCAAACAGCAATCCTGCTGCTGCTGCAGTAAAGACAACGATGATAAAAATAATAAAAAATCATGTTGCTGAAGTTTAGTAACTGGATTGAATCTTGAAAAATACATAAATGAAGATTTATTTAATGGACAAACCGATAATTATAGAAATGAAATTATATATTCTAACTTGAAAAGTAAATTAAAATACGGATATAAAGAGGCAATGTCTATAACAAAAAAAATTTGGATTTGGATTGTTATAGATAGGCGTAGCCATAGGTTCGTTTATTCATAATTATGTACCTCAGGAAATTATTCAAAATATATTGAATAAAACAGGATATTTATTTAATTTAAAAGAAATTCTGTTGTTTTCAACAGCCAAGGGAAGGGGTACAGGCAAATTTATACTTATTGTTCAATTAAATGTTTCAATAAGATACTTCCAATATCGGCGTGGCATAAATTGTCTTTGAAGCCTGGAGTTTTTGCGTTGGGGAATTGCAATACTTTTGAAATATGCCTGCCACAATTTTTGATACTTTTTTTCATCAACTGCCAATTTTTCAGAATCTTCTTCTTCGCAGCAGCAGCATTTTATTCCTAGTTCGTTTATAATAACGCTTTCCCAAAAAACAGTATCATAATATACTGCCAAATTACGGGCAACATCATGTATAATAAATTTTTGATCAGCCATTCGATTTATAAAATGATTAACCAGAAAATAAATTATATTATGATCAGGTTCAAACTGCGCGTAGAAAAACGAATCATTTGTTTTGACAAACCGCATCATCCCTTTCATTCGATGAATTTCCTTTACAACGCGCAGACTTAATTCATTTAAAGATTTAACAACAGGATTCGCTAAAAAATTACGGATACTTTTATGATGGTTAAAATAAAGTTTAATGTACGCAAAGATGATATTTTCAGCATTATCAGCTTCTGAAACAAATGCATACATACAATCTTTAAACGAACGAGTATCAAGGATCGTATATATTTTTTTAAATAAGGATTCAGCCAACTGTTTATTAGTTTCAACAGTTTCGGTTTCAGCAAATAATTCCGGAATAAAATTATTTGATGATTTTATTATTATTTCTTCTGAAACATCAAAAGCTTTAGAAAACGCAGTCAGCATTCCTTCAAATGTTCCATCATATAAATAAAATTTCATATTTTACTCAAGCCATGTATAAGTTAAAAACGAAAATATTTTTTTGATAAATTAAATTAAAACGGCAGCATATCCATATAATCTTCAGGTTTAGGTCTGCCTGTTTTAGTTTTTGTTATTTCGCTATTTGAAATTTCCAATAAATGTTTTTTTAATTTATTTTCCGGTATATTTGAATGATCATAATACTTTCCCATACAGGTTATAAAATACCGGGCGCGTTTGAGAACAACGCCCAATTTTTTTAAATCTTCAAACCGCAGTTTTGAATAACGCCGCGAACCTACAATTCTTTTAGCTGATAGAACGCCAATTCCGGGAATCCTTAATATTTTTTCATAATCCGCAGTATTGATTTCAAGCGGAAAAAATTCAGGATGCCTCAGAGCCCATCCGAGTTTCGGGTCAAATTCCTGTTCCAGAAACGGCTGGGTTTCATCGAGTATTTCATCAGCTGAAAACTGATAAAACCGCATAAGCCAGTCGCACTGATATAATCTATTTTCACGTAATAACGGCGGCGTATTCAAAGCCGGCAGTCGAGAATCTTCAGACACCGGCACAAAAGCGGAATAATAAACGCGTTTCAAATGATATTTTTTGTAAAGATAATCGGATAATTTAATAATATGCAGATCTGTTTCAGGAGTCGCTCCAATAATCATTTGGGTGCTTTGACCGGCCGGCGTAAAAAGCGGCGCATCTGCTTTTTTTATAATCCTTCTTTCATCAGAAATTGCGCTGATTCCGTTGTCAATAAGCTGCATACACCCAAGAATATCATTTTTTTTCTTTTCAGGTGCAAGCGACGTTAAACTTTTTTCAGAAGGTAATTCTATATTCGCGCTGAATCTGTCTGCATATCTGCCTGCTTCAAGCAGTAATTCTGCGCTTGCTCCAGGTATTGCTTTCAAATGAATATATCCGTTATATTTATATTCATTTCTTAATTTTTTTACTGCGCGTATCAATTGTTCCATTGTGTAATCCGGACTTTTCAATACTCCTGAACTGAGAAAAAGTCCTTCAATATAATTACGCCGGTAAAAATTCATTGTTATTTCAGCGATTTCGTCAGGAGTAAATGCGGCACGCGGCACATCATTTGAACGGCGGTTTACACAATACGCGCAATCATAAATGCAATAATTTGTAAACAGGATTTTTAATAAAGAAATACAGCGTCCATCGTCTGCCCAGCTATGACAAATTCCGGCATGACATGCATTGCCAATTCCAGCATTTGAATTGATTCTTTTACTGCCGCTTGACGAACAGGAAACATCATACTTTGCAGCGTCAGCAAGAATTTCAATTTTTTTCAGAGTATCCATTTATTTAATTTAATTTAATTCGTTTTTTAATATTTTATAAAGGTTTTGGTTGATTTCAATTTTTCAGTATATTAGCGTAATTTTCCGGATAATATAAATTTTATTATTCCTTCTTTATCAACACCAAAATATTTATACAATCCAAACTGTTCAAGCGTTGAAAACGAAAAACCTTCCACAGCTTTATGGAATATCCGTGGAATAATTATATGGGATTCATTATTCAGCAAATCGGATATACGATTATTTACTTCATCAAACAATCCGCCTGAAAAATAATTTTCTTCAATAATAAAAATCGTATCATATTTAGTGCATAATTCTTTCACAAATTTTAAATCCAGATACCTCAAAGTAGAAACTGAATATACATCTGCGTTAACTAATTTTTTATTATGCAATATTTCAGCAGCCTGACTGCAAAACAATGTCAAATGAGGGCCGGAAGTCAATATGCATATATTTTTTTCGGGAAAATGATTATCAGTTTTATAAACTTGTATCCCCCATCCGAACTTAAATTTTATTTTACTTTTAAAAAATGACGATTCTGTTACAGGGGTTCTGTGAAGTTTAAAATATATTGATTTATTAGTGTTAAGTTTTAAATACCAGTTTATAATCTGTTTCACTTCTTCATTGAATGACGGATGAAATACATACATATCAGGTAAGCCCCGCATCATACATACATCCCCTGCGCACTGATGGGTTTTTCCGTCAGTGGCATAACATAATCCTGAGTAATGACCTGCATAAATTATTTTTTTCCCTTCAGAACAATTAACATATATCTGTTCATATCCTCGTCTATAAAAACTTGCATAAGTATTCACCACAGGTATTTTTCCTTTTAACGCAAGACCTCCGGCAACAGAAATCATATCCTGTTCTGCAATGCCCATTTCTATAAACCTTGCCGGAAATCTCAGAGCAAATTCAGTCAATTTACAAGATTTTTCAAGGTCGGCGTCAAGACAGTATAAATTACTGTTTTGTTCAGCTTTTTCAACAATATATTTAGAAAACGAAAATCCGGTCGATAATTCTTTTTTTTTCTCAGGAAAACCGCAATCCGATTTTTCTGATTTTTTATTTTCATATTCACTAATAAATTTTAATAATTCGGACTTGATTTTTTTTTGATAAACCGAACCGCTTAATTCTTGAAGTCCGGCAATATATTCTAATTCGTTTGGAATAGAAGAATGCCATGAATACTGACGCCTGGAAGAATCTGACGATTGCATAAAACTTATTCCTGAACCTTTAGAAGTGTTGGCTATTATTATTGAAGGTTTTTCTGTTTTTTTCAATTTCCAAAATATTTTATTGGTCTGTTCTATATTATTGCCGTTAACGTTATATACATCAAATCCGAATCCGCATAATACATAATATAAATTTTTGATTGATTTTATATCTCTTACATTACTGTCGGATTGGATATTATTTTTATCAATTATAGGAATAACATTATGCAAATTATAATTAACTATAGTCATAAATGCTTCGTAATTTTGACCTTCCTGAAGTTCTCCGTCTCCAAGAATTACAAAAATATTATTTTTTGATTTCATTGCCAATCCGCAGGCTTTTGACAATGTCTGACCAAGAGAACCGCTATTAATCTCAATACCTGGAGTTTTAATATCAGTATGCGCCTGAAGTCCGTCATACTGCTTATATTTCAATAAGTCTTCTGTATTAAAAAATCCTCTGCCTGCCAAAGCTGAATATTGCATAACCGCAGCATGTCCTTTACTTAATAAAATATAATCACGTTTTGGGGAATTTATTGTTTTTATATCCGCACAATCAAAATAAAGATTAGTTATAATTTCAGCTACAGATAATGAAGCGCCAAGCCAGCCATGACCTGCATTATAAATAGACGTTAACGTATTAATCCTGTTAAGCGCATAGTTCAGACAATAATGAATATTTTTCTTTTTCACGATTTTCATGTTTCGCATAGTTTAGT
>JAGOBX010000329.1 GCA_017999075.1 Candidatus Babelota bacterium
ATGTATTGAAATAAGCATTGTTGATAAAAAACCGAATGAAATAATTTATTTATCCGAAAAAGATAAAAATGAAGTTAATATCGCTGATAATGCACTGAAAAAAATCAAAACGTCCATATTGGTATGAAAATGGGAAAGAGCAATAATAGCGCTTTTAATAATTTTTTTACCTGCAACAAATATTGAGAATAATCCGAAAATTATTTCCCAAACAGTCATATACGGAATATGAAAACCGGTGTAATGCAATATCATTAGAAAAATAAGAGGGATTGCGGGAATTAAAGATAATATCAGATATTTTTTTGAATCGGTAAAATTTATTAACGTTGCGTCTTCTGAATTTATATTTTCTGAAAAACCATATCCTGTTTCAAGAACAGCTTGTTTTATAATATCTAAAGTGATATCAGGTTCTGCTGTTATAAACCCTTTTTCAGTAGCAATGTTTATCGAAACGTATTTTATTCCTGGAATTGATTTTAATTTTTTTTCAACTCTGCCCACACAGGATACGCAAGACATGCCAGTTACAGTGAATACCAAATTGTTTTCCATTTATTATGCTTTTTGCCACATTTCTTGAAGTTTTTTCTTTGACAACAAAACATAATCTTTATCTTTGGAAAAAACTTCAAGTGTAATGGTTTTGTTGTAAAACTTTTTCAGATATTTTATCAAATCAATCATATTTATATTTCCTGTTCCTAATGGCAAATGCAGATCCATCATTCCGTTATTATCATGAAGATGAATATGCTCGAGCTTATTCTTAAAAAATTTTATGTAATCCAATGGTATTCTTCCGCAAAGGTTCAAATGTCCGATATCTGCGTGAAATTTTAATAAAGGAATTTTGTCCAGTATTTTTTTTATATTATCTTTGTTATCGTTTCCTGTTGTTACAGATTCGTACATTAAAATTATTTTATTGTTTTTAGCGTAATCAGAAATTTGATTTAAAGTGTCAATCTGAAATTTAACGCTTTCTTCAGGTTTAAACATTCCATTTGCCCAATCAGCGTGTACAGTCATTTTGGGACATTTTATTTCGGCAAAAAAATCCAGGTATTCCTTTGCAATATCAATTGCAGCATTCCTTAGTTTTTTTAATGGCGAACCAATCGGCAAATAATATGCAGTATGACCGATACATCCAAGATTGTAATCTGTTATAATTTTTTTTACTTCAGAAGCATTTATAAGATGAGGTTCTGCTTTGTCTGGTTCTAAAAATAAATCTATAAAATCAAATTTATTTTCGCCCACCCACCTTATTTCTTTGTAAATATTTTTCCTGGGGTGATTAACATATCCTATCTGCATAATTACACCTTGATTATATTATATTAACTATAATTTTTTGTTTTAATAATTTTTTGATTTAAAAATATTATTTGCCTTCGCCGATAAAATAATCTTCTTTATTTTTGAAAAGCACATTAAAAGTAGTTAATGAACCATAACATTTGGTTATGTATTGCTGTAAATCTACTTTTTCTGCATCCGATAAAACAGAGTGGCTGTTTATATGCTGTTCAAGAACCCTTAATCTGTCCCGTACTAAAACAATTTTATGAAAAAAAGTTTCAATAGGGATTTCTTTAGGTTTTAAATTCTGGTCTGCGGGTTGAAATAATAATTTTCCGTTATTCCATTTTGTTCCTATTTCCACATTGCCGAAAGCTAATTCATCATTCAGCACAGAAATAAATATTTCTTTGATTTTTTCGTAATCAATAATGTTTTCCATAATGTTTTTTTCATCCTTTTCAATTGTCTTTTTTAAAGATTCATAATCTGTTACAGAATCGTTTTCTTTTATTTGCAGTGAATCCGAATAATTAGATATATTGGGGTGTAGGGTTTTATTTTCCGCATTATCAAGATTTACTTTTATACTGCGTTTATTCAAAACTTTGATATCTTCGTGATTATTGAATTTTACCGCGTATTTATCTTCATTATAACAATAGGTTATAACGCCTTCGCCAAATTCCTGATGAATTATTTTATCTCCTATGTCCATATTTTCAACCTGCCGGTATCCTTTAAGCGAATGTTTTTATTACTCGTATCTCAGCGCTTCTATCGGTTTTAAATTTGCCGCTTTATTTGCAGGATAAATTCCGAAAAATAATCCTACTGCTATAGAAAAACAAAATGAAATTAAAATCGAACTGACTGTAACAACAGTAGTAAACCCTGCTGCGTTTGAAGCTATATAAGATAATAAATACCCTGTTAAAATTCCGAGTATTCCTCCTGTAAAGCTTACCATTACAGATTCAAATAAAAATTGTGTTAATATGTCTTTTTTTTTTGCGCCGATAGCTTTCCTTATTCCTATTTCCCGCGTTCGTTCAGTAACTGAAACGAGCATTATATTCATAATTCCTATTCCGCCCACAAGAAGAGATACTGCAGCTACTCCAGCCAATAAGTAAGTTAATGTTTTTGTGACTGTATTAACTTGAGATATTATTTCAGCTTGATTTCTTATGTTAAAATCTGACTCCTGTCCATATTGAATTTTATGCCTGGCTCTTATCAGTTCTTCGATTTGGTCTTGAACTTCAGACATATATTTTTCGTCAGAAACCTGAACAACTATTGTTTGCAGAAAATCATTTCCTGTTAATCTTTTTTGAAATGTCGATAATGGAGTAAAAATCAAATCATCGTTGTCCCTAAAACCTGATTGCCCTTTTTCTTTTAAAACTCCTATTATATCAAACGATACTCCTTTTATTTTAATTGTCATGCCTATGGGATTAAGTTCGCCGAATAATTCTGTTTGAACCGTTTTTCCGATTATACAAACCCTTTTTACTGTACGGACATCAGTTTCATTGATAAATCTTCCTGTTTCAAGTTTATAATTTCTGATATCGGAATAAACTTCAGTGACGCCTATAATAGTCGTGTTAGTATTTTTATTGTAATATTTAACTTGCATATTTTTGGAATTTTCCGGAGCAACCCCGACAACATACTTGACATTGTTTTTTATTGAATCCCCATCTTCTAAATTGAGATTCTGGACATTTCCGCTTTGTACTGCTCCGCGTCTGTGCATGCCTGGACTTACAAATAAAAGATTTGATCCAAGTTCTTTTATGGAATTGGTAACGCTTTGCTTTGCGCCTTCACCTAAAGAAATCATTGTTATAATAGCGTCAATTTTTATTATTATATTAAGCATAGTTAATAAACTTCGCAGCTTATGAGTTAAAATTCCGTTAATAGCTGTTTTAATTAATTCCCAAAAAAGCATATTTGTTCTCCATCAGCAATTAAAAATCATATAATTAGATAGATTTTAAAATAAAGAGTTCCATATAATTAAATATGATAAGGAATAATTAAATTAAATTATTTATTCATTAAATATGTTTTGATCAGAAATATATGTAAGAGTGAATAAAGCATTATTATCTTTTAAAACTACAGATAAAGTATAATTTGAACCGTTTCCTGACACATATTTGTAAGCATATAAACCATTATCTTCATAAGGGCCTTTAGGCAGAACAGACATATATGTTGGTACAATAGTGCTTAAAGAAGTGGTAATATTTGATTCTGAAGAGTAAATCGGATATTTGTTTTGAGGATTTTCAACCAAATACATATTAATTGATTTATTAAGATTTGCAATATCGCTTTTAGCATTGGCAATTTTAGCTTTATTGATTGCGGTTAACAATTTTGGAATTGCTACAACTGCCAAAATTCCTATAATAACCACTACCACTAATAATTCAATTAATGTAAATCCTGATTTTAAAGTGTTGTTATTTTTCATGATAAAAAAAATAAGGCCTAATTCATCATTAGACCTTATTTGTGTAAAAATAAAAAAACTAAATTACTTCTAAAAAATTAGAAACCGAACGGGTTTCCTGTTCCATAGAATAAAATAGCGTTAACATCTGAACAATACTGTAAAGTATAAATAACAGGTTTAGCCATAATAACTTTCAATGTGTACATTGAACCTACTGCATTTGAAACATACTGATAATTTCTTGCTGCAGTTTTGTTTGTAGGATCTTCACAGAAAGGACCTGCAGGCATTGAACCCATATAAGTTGGATATAAACTTGTTTTTATACTTGCTTCGATATACGCTTCTGTAGTTTGAATCGGGAAAATGTATGAAGGATGTTCTGCCTGATACATTTGTAAAGCTGAATTAAGAGAAGAAAAATCTGATTTACCAACAGCTGCTTTTGCTTTGTCGATAGCAGCTAAAAGTTTTGGTATAGCAACAACTGCCAAAATACCAATGATAACGATAACAACCAACAATTCAATAAGTGTAAAACCTTTTGTCTTTTTCATAAAGACCTCCTCAAAATAATTTTGTTATATTATTAAGCAAAATATATGCTTAATAATTAAAAAAAAAGTATCATTTTTATTATCAATATAATAAAAAAAATAATTTTAAATAATTTTAATATTTTTTAAATAAAATGACGAAAAAATGACTTAAAAAGTTACAAAATCAATTTTTTAAGATTTTGAATTATCTCGTCATAATTTTCATATAATTTTTTTAATAATTTTAATGTATTGCTTTTATTTTCTAAATCCAATTCTCTTAGTTTTATTTCGTCGATATAAGTTGCCCATCTGATAATTTCTGATATCCTTAACCCCAGATATAACTTATTAAAAATATTTATAGAAGAAATAATGAAAT
>JAGOBX010000330.1 GCA_017999075.1 Candidatus Babelota bacterium
ACCTATATTCGACACTATAGACATAAGACGCAAGCTTTCTGTTAATTCTTTCAAATTATTTTTATTTTGCGGTTCAGGTTCAGTGTTTTTCGGATGATTATCTTTCATATCCAGATCAGTCATTTATTTAAACACATCCTTTATTCTATCGATAATCGATTTATTATCTTCATTTGTTTCTATTGATTTTCCTTTATATAAATCATGTAATTTTAAAATTAATTCTTTTTCTTCAGAACCTAATTTTTGCGGAACAGCCACAACTACTTCTATAAGTAAATCACCGGTTCCATAACCATGAATATCAGGAATACCTTTACCTTTAATTTTAAATATTTTCCCACTTGGCGTTCCCTGAGGAATTTTGAGTTTTAACTGTTTTTTATCTAATATCTCAATAATAACTTCATCGCCGAGTACAGCCTGCGGATACGTTACAGCAGCCTGCATAATTAAATCATTATTATGTCTTGAAAACTTCTTATGTTCTTCAACATTTATAAAAACATAAAGGTCTCCGTAAGGTCCGTCGTTTTTTCCAGCGTTCCCTTCACTTCTGACTTTTAATTGCTGGCCGCTTTCAACTCCTGCAGGAATCTTAACAGATATTTTTCTTTCTTTTTGAGTCATTCCGGTTCCATTACATTTTTTGCAAGGGGAAGTTATAACTTTTCCTTCGCCGTGGCAATTAGGACACGTTCTACTTATTGAAAAAAATCCTTGCCTCTGCTGAACCTGTCCTGCACCGCCGCAAAGTTTACATGTTTCTGATTTCGACCCTGGCTGAGAACCGCTTCCGTTACATGGATCGCATTTATCATATCTTTTATATTCTACTGTTTTTTCGCATCCAAATGCTGCTTCTTCAAGAGTTATTGAAATATTATATCGCAAATCATCTCCGCGGAATACCCTGTTTTTCCCTTTTCCTCTACGGCCTCCTGCTCCAAACAAATCCTCGAATAAATCACCGAACCCGCCGAGTCCTTCAAACAAATCCTCAAACCCGCTGAAATTAGCGTTTGTCCAGCCTCCTGTTCCTCCTTCAAAAGCTGCATGACCATATTGATCATACTGCTGTCTTTTCTGCGGATCAGATAAAATCTGATATGCTTCTGTAGCTTCCTTAAACATATCTTCTGACTTTTTGTCACCTGGGTTTTTATCAGGATGATATTTTACCGCAAGCTTTCTGTATGCTTTTTTTATTTCATCTGCAGGAGTAGATTTTGTAACTCCGAGTACTTCGTAATAATCTCTTTTACTCATAAATTGATTTTCAACCGCCTGTTAAAATTCTTGATTTTTAAATTTTTCAACTAAATAGATATAATAAACGATTTTATCTAAAGTGTCAATAAAAAGTTAAAAATTGAAATAATAAAATCATATTATCTCAAAAAATTATTTAAAATTTCATATTCGCAAGGTAATTCTGACTCAGTTATTATGTTTTTTTTTGGAAATAATTACATTACACGTCAATTGCGCATCTGAAGCCTATACGGTTATCCGATATGTTCGGATCCACAGGATTCCTGAAATTATTATCGCATTCTGACTCCGGACTGCTCCAACAGCCCCCTTTTGTAACTTTACACTTATACCCTGACTTTTTGATTGATTTAAAATTTTTCGGGTATGGCAAATACCAGTTATCCGTCCATTCCCATATCAATCCCGTCATATAATATATGTTAAAAAAGTTTTTATATGTAGTTGTATTTAACCTATGGTAAATCCAATTTTTGGGTTGGTTGAAAATACAACCTGTTAGTTTTTTCCCTGAAAAATATTTATTTTGTTCAGGACCGGCAGAAGCGTAATACCATTCAAATTCAGAGGGAAGCCTTTTCCCTATTTTTTTTGAATAAATTGCGGCCTGATTCCAAGTTATTCCCCTCACAGGTTCATCAAAAAATTTATATTCTGAAATATTTGCCGCAAATTCAGGACATAGTTCAATAAATGATTTAACATTAACAGGCATTGAATCTATATAAAAATTTTTAATAAAAACATTGTAAGACTGTTGACAACCTCTATTTTCTTTTTTGTCGCATAATGTCACTTGACTGTTTGGCACAAAAACCATATTGTTGCGCCTGAATTTATAAATAAAATTTTTTAATTCAATAAATTTAATTTTATACTCATTATTATTTTTTAAATCAGCATTATTCGCTTCCAGTTCTTTAATACAAGATTCTGCTTCAATGATTTCTGAAAAAGTTATATCGTTTCTGTAAATAAATGAAGCGATATTATCAAGAAAAATATTTATTTCTTTTTTATTATTTATAGGAAATAGATCCGATGTTTTTTTTAATTTGCCAATTCCGCGATGTCTTAAATAATCAGATAAAAAAACATTAAACTTGCTATTCATATATTAGAAAAAACAAAAAAAATGTAACATACAATTTGTTATTTTTTTATTTTACGCAGCCAGTTTAAAATTACTTTCAGGTTCAGGCTGTATATTAAATTATTTTCCGAATCGCAAGCAACTCTGCATGAATTGCAATTTTTTATTTTTTCAAGTTTTTTAAATGTCTTTATAAAACCTTCATTTCTATAATCTAATCCTGGAACAGTACCTCTGCATTGGCCGCAGGCAAACATTAGATGATCATAATAAATATGGCAATATAATTTTCCTGCAAAACATTTATAATTAGCCAAGTTGTTAGAATATAAAATATTATAATCATTCCAGTTATACATAAATTCTAAAAATTCAAGAGTTGACCCGATTTTTCTGCCTTGTTTTTTTAAAAATATTAATTTTTTAAATGCATCTTTGATTTGATTATGTTCCGGAATAAAATCTTTTATTCGTTCATAATCAGGGAGAGAATTAATTTCTATAGGGTTGTTGAAAAATTGAATTAAGACAAAATTCGCGTATGATTTTAATCTTTCCGCATTTTCCACAATAAATTCAATGTCATCTATATTATTTTTATTAAGCGTAGTTGTAGTCCAAAAATTAATAGAATTATCTTTTAAAAAATTCATTGCATCTACAACTTTATTATAAGTATTTTTTCCACGCATAATTTCATGGTTATCTTTCCTTCCATCAAAACTCACCATAACTGCATCTGATTTTTTCAATGATTCCAGATGATATTTGGCTAAAAGAGCGTTTGTTGAAACTACTGTAAAAATATTTTTTGATTTTATATGATCAATAATCTTTTTGAACCCGGAATGAAGTAAAGGTTCGCCTCCGGTAAGATTTATTTTTTTTACTCCAGCCATATACATTTCATCAACTAATGATAATACATCTTCAGTAGGAAATTCTTCCTCAGCAGCATTATTCAATTGATCAAAATCGCAGTATTTACATTTTAAGTTACAGCGTGTTGTAAGACTTAAATAAACCCCTATCGGATATTTATATTTCTTTAAAATATTGGCTTTTACAGTTTCAATTCCTGATTTTAAAAGAAGTTTAAGCATATTTCTTTTCTGATTTTTTATCTGATAACCGCTATTTTCTTTTTTTGAATATTCCCGTTAGTATCGGTGGCTATAAAAATATATATTCCGGAAGAAACTTTTTTATTGTCTTTATTTACCAAATTCCAGTAAAATCTATTTTTTACCCCATTATATGAATATTCAGGTATAAAATTATTTTCATAAACAATTCTGCCATCAATGGAAAATATTTTCAATGAACTTTCTTCTTTAATATTGTCAAAAATCAGATAATCAGAATTATAATCACCAGGAGATGATTTTACCGGATTTGGATAATAGCTGAATCCAACAGGAATTATTTGATCTAAAATATAAAAATTGCCTAATAAATCAAATATAGGGGTACCTTGCGGAAAAACAGGTTTACTTTGAATTGTTAGCAGACTCAACCTGTCGCCAGGAGCTATGTATAACCTGTCTTTATATGACTTAGCATAATAATTTTCAAGAGAGGAATAAGAATATATAAAATCTTCCTGAATATTTAATATGTCAGATTTATATATTCCTGAAGAATCTCCGGTTTCTGTAAAAACTATCTGTATAAAATTATCTTCATCTATTCCGGTAAATTTCGCAAGCGAATTTGAACTGGAATTTCTTGGAGAATTAAAATCATTATTAATTAATTTTAATCCAAACGTATCCACACACAATCTATTACTTCCTGAATTATTCGCATACGCTGACAGAGTATCTTCCATAGTTCTAAACTGAATTATTTTTCCAACCCGTAAATTAGATAAAAACTGATCTTCTTTCCAGTTAACAGGAGAATCAACAAACCGTTCTTCATTAGTATAAATATCCGGAGTTGAAATGTTAACTTCCATTGAACTGCATACAGCAGGAGTTTTCACAATTGTAATATATAAAGTATCCGCAAATTCTTTTGCGCCTACTGATGAATATCCTCTGGGCATCCACCTGACAATAGCCGTATCTCCGCGATCAATGTGAAACTTAGGCACACTGTAATAAAAATTATGGGTATCTTCCACCAAATCTATCATTCCTGTATAAATATAAGAAGTCAAATCATCATTTGGCTGATATAATCTTATAGTAATGCTGTCAGGTTTAATATAACGGTCAGAACCCATTATACAAACATTAACCGAAATATAATCTGCAATATTAGAATTAACATCAAGAGCTGTAGCTGTTATTGTTAGCCTTGAATAATTTTTTTCACGTAAAGTATCAGTTAAT
>JAGOBX010000331.1 GCA_017999075.1 Candidatus Babelota bacterium
ACAATCCATTATCAGTAATCTGAAGATAAGCGCCAAGCGGCTCAATAAATTTTTCGTTAATAGAACGAGAATCTCGTGATCCTGAAAGCATTAAGCGTCCATCGCGGCGCATAGTTAATTTTGAACCGATAAAATTGTCAGATGTCCATACCCAATCCCAGTCTTTATCAGCTAAAATCAAAGAATGATGATAATTAAAATTCCCGCCGCCTAATGCTTCTTCTCTCGTTGTAATCATCATAACATTATACATACCGTTTTTCGAAGTGATAACTTCTTTTCCCCATTGACTGAACGATTGCCCGTCAATCAGAATATCCTGCCCTTTCGGCAGATTCAAAGCATTGAATTCTTCGTCCGACATAATATGCGGATTTTTATTTTCAAAAACCTTTTTAAGTTCTTTTCCATCTTTATCAAAAAATACCAGACTGCCGCTATCAGTCAATTGCAGATACGCAATACCGCCCGCGTTAAACGCTTCATAGCGTTCATAGATTTTTTTATCCCAGTAGCCTGTACCTTTACTTGGTTCACGCATCATACTTAATCCTACAGCTCTACCATCTTTTTTTAAACGGAATCCAACATAATGCCATCCCTTATCTTGAAAATTATATTTCCACAATTCTTCATTCATACTATTTAGGATAGACATATAAACTATAGCATTTGTGTTATGGAAAACATTTTCATCCTGCGCCCAAATTTTCAATGTATATGCTTTATTTTTCGATTTTATTGTCCGCTCTTTTTCGCCAATATTCAAAATATATTCAGAAGGTCTGATAATATATTCGGCCTTCGGCATTGAAGCTACATACTCATTATAAAATTTAATCGGTTCAGCAAGATCTCTGAAATTCGATAAATGTTTAAAATCAGTGTCTGAAGCACCGCTCTTCAAAAGCTGTTCGTAATCGGCTTTTACTTTGTCATAATTATCTTTTATTTCCTGTGTCAATGCAGCGTCAGGCATAGCCAAAGTAGCAAACGCATTATCTAACCTCGTAATTTTTTCATTGAACGCTTTTATTGCTTCAATCCATTTTTCAGTTTTCTGCGGGTCGCTGTAATTCGAATATTTAGCGCCTTTATTTAATGCCGCATTGTATGCCTTCAATAATTCTTCATTCTTTTTGCTGTCAAAAACAGTATCTTTAGCAGGCGCATTAGGGAATGCAGCAAGTATTTCATTCACTTTTTTAATATAACTCGTTTTTTCACTCATAAAAGCATTATATCTGTCGAATTTCCATAAAAGCGGAAAATCAGCGTCAACCGCATTCATTTTTTTGGCTTGTTCTATCTTCGGCAATATTTTTTCACAATCTTCAAAATATGTGCCGTATTTACCGTCATACCAGTCATTATTATTGATTGTAACTAAATTATTCAAATAATCATTGACTTCCTTAATCGCTTCTTTCAATTTCATACCCGCCGCTTTTGCAGGTTCGATTTTTTCAATACCAATAAATTGAGTATCAACCCAGCCCTTGGTCTTTGCTTCTGCCATCAAATTTTCAGCATTCGCAATTGTTTTAAAATTTGCAGTATTGATTTCTTCAGGCGCAGGTATTGCTTTAAGCGCGTCAATTGTTTTGTCTAAATAAGGTTTAAAAATAGAATAAAGGCGCTCAGCTGTGTAGAATTTTCCGCTCGGGTCAGCTTTTATTGGAAATCCTTTAGCAACCGCATCATCAAATTTTGCTTTTAGTTTACGCACTTCTTCAATATCAAAATGTATTTTCGCATCCCAAGCCCAACCTTCTCCGCGAACCATATCTGTGTTAATATAAAGTTTATTGTATTCTTCCATCAGCGGCGCAATAACACTATTATTTCCTTCTTCCAGATTTTTTATTACTTCATCGCACGCGTCAAGTTTTGCAAACAGAGTTTTATCAATTTCATTTACCGGCCAGCCGCATTCATTAAGTTTTTTGCGCGCGTTAGCTATCGCGTTTTTGTCTTTCAAAGTTACTAATTTCGCTTCAGGCAGATTATTGACAAGCGCAGTCGCCTCTTTTAATCTATTCTTTATATTGTTAAATTTGTTCACAAAATCCCACAGTTTATTGCTGTTTCGCTGGTCTTTCAGCATTGAATTCGCGCCCATTCGATAAATTGTTCCAAATCCGTTTAAATGTTGGATTCGCGTTACTTGAGAATCTACTTCGTCAAACGGCGCTTTTTCCAAACCGTTTAACAGCGCATTAAATTCATCTTCAATTTTTCTTATCTCTTTTTTGTAGTTTTCATATTCTTCAGTTAATTTATTGAAATGCTCCATATTCGGCAGATCTTTTTCAGTCAAGCCAGTAGTAACAGTAATGTATTTAGAATTATATTGGTTGTATCCATATGGGCTTAGTTCTTTTCTGATAATATCAACTTTGCCAATTCTATTTTTAATATTATACGCATTCCAATACATTGTCCAAAGATTTTCAAATTGCGCGGTATCCATATAGATGTAAGTTCCAGGCGCAGGCAATTTTTTGAAAATATCCATAATTTCAGTGACTTTTTTGTCAATCTGCGCTATATCCTCAATCAACGTATTAATTTTATCCGCGTTTGTTTGATAATTCGCAAAACCCATTTTAGTTAATTCGTCGGCTTTCTTCTTTAACTCTGTAATCTTATCTTTATTTTTCCAGGCAATTCCAGCATCGCCGTTATAATAAGTTAATATGGTTGAACTAACAGTTGCGAGATTTGTTTCAACCGCAGCAACCGCGTCTTTATATCTTTTATATTTTGCGAAATAAGCGAAATCTGAGTCTTTTGCGCCCTTTGATTTTGCTGTATTATATAAATCTTCAATAGGATATTGCAATTTCGATTTTGCCATATTATAGTCATTGTAATTATTAAAAACTACAGGGTCATTATCTGCCAATTCTTTAACTGCATTATCAAATTTTGCAATCGGAATACGCGCAAATCCTGCTTTGAATTCATTGAATTTTGCTAAATTTGTAATATCCGCGTCTTTCGCGCCCAATTTTTTCGCGTTGTTTATTTGATATTCCATTGAATTGATATTTGACTGATACATTGACTCATAAGAATAATTCGACGGGTCAAGCGGCTGTTTAATTATCATATCAATATAATAAATCGCCCTTTTGACAGCAAACCGTAAAGTTTTAAATTCTTCGTAACATTTCATTAATTTTTCGTTGCTCGGCATATCTTTTTCGGTTAGTCCTTCGCTCATCAATAATGAAGCTAATTGACCGAGCTGCTGAATATATTGCTCGTGCCAGCCCTCAAGTTTTTCCGGTTCAGGTAATGAATTATAGGCAGCGGTAAATTTTTCGAGTTTGGTTTTCTTTGCCAGTTCTTTTATTGCGCTGAATTTGTCAATTGTCGAAAAATCTTTATCTTCAACATTCATTTTTTTTAAAGCATCTACTCTTTCGCGCGCAGTTTCATATAAAATCATCGGGTCAATTTTGTTTGACGGATATTTAGTGTATTCTTTATAAATCGCATCAAATGTTAACGGCGTGTTTGCCCGCATCTGCGACATCATCTGAAACGGCAGGGCCGCAAACCGCATTAATGTGTCTGTTGTTACATTTGTATATATTTTTTCATAGTCAGCGGCTGACGGAATTTGGGTAATAAAATCATCGACTTCCTTAATTTTATCCTGAGCAGACACGGCAGCATAAATTTCAAATTCGTAAATATAATAACTGCCGCCCCAATTGTTCTGCATTTTTGTCATCAATGCGCGTACATATCTCGCTTCAATATTCGCAGTGAATTCAAGATATTGATTATAAGAAAATCTTTGTTGGTTGGTAACAGAAGCAATATCCGTCCAATTCTGATTATCTGTAGAACCCTGAAATTTATAATCTAACGGATAATCCCAAGAATCCCATAAAATCCTAATTTTTCTAAGCGGTCTGACTCGGTCTAAATCTATACATACCCATTCTTCTCTATTCTGAACATTTTTCCACCCTGAATTCCAAGAAGAATATTGACTGCCGTCAACTACTGAAGCAGGTTTCGAATATGAATATGGAGCAACACTTGCAGTTACAGTTTTCCCTGATGATACAATCTCTACTATTTCTTCCTGACCTGTGGTAGGATTTACTGATTTGATTGAACGCACTGACTTTTTTTTGGTTTTTAATTTACTTTTTGACGCTTGACGGCTGCGCGCAGTTCTTGAACGCGCTCCGCGTTTTGAATCGTCTGCTGATGCTATTTTTTCTTCGTCTTCTTCAGGTATCAATTCTTCAATAGCAACATCAACTTTTTTGCCGCCCTGAAAAATAAGGCAGATATTGCCGGATTTCAATTCACCGTCATATTCTTTAACTCTGCGGATTTCATTATTAACTCTGTCAAACAAATAAATCAGATTATCTTTACCGACAAAATAATAATTCTCACCTTCAGTTGCAGGCACATCTACCGGTTTATATTCTTCAACTTCTTCCAAACCGCTTCGAGCTGATCTTACGCTACGCGATTTCACTTTTTTTTTCTGAACCTTCTTTGTCGCTCTTGAACGAACTCCCCTGTCAGAACCTGAAATTTCTACTGGTTCTTCGCTTTCAGTTATTACGGGAAAACTTACTATCTGACCGCCAGGTCTGACTGCATACCATTTGTCTTTATCTTTGAAATTTACTTTTGAAAATTCAG
>JAGOBX010000332.1 GCA_017999075.1 Candidatus Babelota bacterium
CCGGATACTGATTCAATACTCAAAAAAAATCAAGGAATTAAACGGTGAATTTTCAATTACTGAACCTTCCGAACCTGTAAAATCTGTTCTTGAAATGACAGGTCTTGATTCAATTATTTTTAATCCCGGCAATCCAGAAAAAAAATTTTCAGAAAAAGCAGAAGAAAAAGAAAATAAAGGAAAAGAATTAGAAACAGATTCTTTTAATTATCAATTGTTCCAAGCAAAAACCGAAAAACCATTGTCAGGCAAACTTGAAGGGAATGCTGATTTAATATTATCTGGCGAAAAAAAATTTTGCAAAGAATCCTTAAAAATAAAATTCCCGAAAAATAAATTCGGAATAGGAATAGGAGCATTCGGGCAATCATTTGATGATTGTAAAAAAAGATTCGGCGAATATATCGCATTAAACGGAATAGCTGCATATCTGCCGTCGGACACGGATAATGCTCCTGATTTTATAATAAGTTCAGGAAATTTAATTCCTGAAATAAATGCGCTTTACAGTTTTTCAATGACAGGCGAATTTGATTCGCTTTTCAGATTTGAAATAAAAAAAGAAAATAACAGCGTAGTTTTCTCTGATATTATAAAAACTGCGGTTAAACATTCTGAAAGCGATATTACCGGAGTTGTTTTAATAGCAGAAACTACAGGAATGGTAGGGGTATCATTAAGAAAATCTCCAGTTATTTCAATGTCAGAAACAAATACAATATTCCAATATCCTCAAATACGTCAAAATTTAAATTTCACTGTTGAACCTGCGTTCAACAGATGTTTGACCATTACATTGGGAATAGCTGTTAAACAAAATAATATGACATTAAATTCATTTGTCAGAAAACTTTCTGATAATTGCGGAATTAACGGACATTTTCATTCTCTTATTTTCACGTATCAGCCTTTAAGCAAAGGGAAAATAGAACTTGAAAAAACTGTTGCTTCAGTGTTTGAAAAACAAAACCTTTTAAGTATTCTACATTTGATAAACGATGAAAGAAATATCACAGGTATAGGTCAAAGTGAATTTTCAAGAGGAATTTGCTGGTTTGCGCCGGTAATTGTTAACTAATTTTTTATTTATTAGGATTTTATAATTTATGACTTTACTGATAGGAAGTTTAACAATAGGACTTATTTTATCGCTGCTTGCATTCGGTGTTCTGATAAGTTTCAAAATATTTGATTTTGCAGACATTACTGCAGACGGCTCAATAACTCTTGGAGCATCTGTTGCTGCGGTTATGCTGGTAAAAGGTTATTCTCCTCTATGTGCCACTTTAAGCGGATTCGGATCAGGATTTATCGCAGGATTTGTTACAGGCCTGCTGCATACCAAATTCAATATTCACAGTCTTCTTTCAGGAATACTTGTTATGACAGCATTATATTCTATCAATTTACATATTATGGGAAAAAGCAATGTTCCGCTTTTAAACGAGAAATCAGTATCAACTCTGGCTGAAGAATACGGTAAAAAAGTTTTCAGCGCAGAATATGACGTGAATGTATTCGGATGGGAAATTCCTGCAGGCGATTTAATGATGTTGTGTATTATTTCATTGATAATATTCATTTCCTGTATATTGTTATATTTATTTTTCAGAACAAATTTAGGAACAGCTATGCGTGCAACAGGCAATAATCCTCAAATGATACGAGCACTTGGAGTAAATACAGGAAATATGACAATGCTCGGAATAGCATTATCAAACGGATTGATAGCTTTATCAGGAGCTCTACTCGCACAATATCAGGGATTTGCCGATGTCCAGATGGGAATCGGAATAATTGTATGGGGACTGGCAAGCGTTATTATAGGCGAAGCTCTTGTAGGAAAACAGAGTTTAGCGCTGCTGCTAATAGGAGCAATAATCGGTTCAGTGATTTTTCGTTTAATAGTAGCTATAGCTTTACGCTGGGGAATGAATCCTAATGATTTAAAATTGGTTACTGCAATATTTGTTTTTATAGCATTAATTATTCCTGATTTTATCAAAAAATTAATTCCGGTAAAACAACAACAAAATACAGGCGGCAGCTAATTCTTATGATAAACTTAATATATAAAAACAACAATTATAATTTAAAATTATTTACATAAAAAAATATATGTTGAACATAAGCGCTATCAGAAAAACTTTTAATCCAAACACTCCTGACGAAGTTAGAGCTTTACAGGGAGTTTCACTGAATATTGAACCTTCAAGTTTTGTTATAGTCATAGGAACAAACGGTTCAGGCAAATCCACTTTGCTGAACGCTATAGCAGGATCTTTTTTTGTTGATGAAGGAAAAATCGAACTTGCAGGATGCGACATAACAAAATGGGAAGAACATAAACGCGCTAAACTCATAGGCAGAGTTTTTCAGAATCCGTTCAGCGGGACAGCTCCGTCAATGTCAATATCCGAAAACCTTGCTTTAGCTGCTTTACGAGGAAAACCCCGCGGATTATCCTGGGCTTTAAAGCCAGGTCTTATAAAAGAATTTAAAAACAGAATTGAAAAACTTAATATGGGACTTGAAAACCGCCTTTCTAATCCTATAGGAAGTTTATCAGGAGGGCAAAGACAGGCATTGACACTGCTTATGTCTTCATGGATCGAACCGAAACTTCTTCTTCTTGATGAACATACAGCTGCTCTTGATCCGAAAACTGCAGAAAAAGTAATATTTCTGACAGGAGAAATAGTAAACGAAAAAAAACTTACCACTTTAATGGTAACTCATTCTATGCAGCAGGCAGTGAATCTTGGAGACAGATTAATTATGATGCACCGCGGAAAAATCATTTACGATTTCAAAGGTGCAGAAAAAAAAAGATTAAGAGTAAACGATCTGCTTTCAAGATTCGAAGAAGTCAGAAGAATGGAACGGCTTGACGAATCGACTGCAAAAATTTTATCTGAACAATATGTTTAAAAAATAAATTTGTCATATAATAAAATCCGAAGCATAACTTCTGACTTTATGTCCGTTCAATATATGCGCTTCCCGTAATTTTCCTATAAGTTTGCCTGAAAACCTTTTCAATGGAATATAAATCCACTGCCGTTTAAACTGTTTTGCAAGCTGACGCAGATACGCATCAGGTTTTTCAGGTGAAACTATAACACAATATTTTTCATTTGAATAATGCAGAGCCCCGGCAGCTATTCTGTGTTCAGCAGCAGTAAATTTATGAAAAAGAGGATCAACCCATATATCCCTAAAAAACCTGGGGGGATACCATAACGCTATAGCTCCATACTGCATTCTTCCTATTCCCGGACCAATAATACAATCGCGATAATCAGTTGCTATAACCGATATTGTAGATTCTTTGTTGTGTTCGGCCCAAAGAGTGCATTTCCAGTTATATTTTTCATGATCAAGAGGATACTCAAAAAAAATTAAAACAGTATCAATACTCCCTCTCACATTAGGCATTTCTTTTACATAAATATCATTTTTATACCAATTTTTTAAGGTTTCCCTTATATCAAGCCCATCTTTAAATGACGTTAAAAATTTTTCAGTTTTATACTGATTTTCAATCAAAATTGATTTTGCATAATTTTTGATGTAATTATTGAAATTTTCAATTTTAACATCTTCAGGCGGCCACGAGCAAACTGTGTTAGGATTCCAGAGCATTTTATATTTTTTTTGTTTTTCTTTTGAAACAGGTTTTTTTTTTAATTTTACATTCTGCCAAAAAAATTTTCTGCAGTCCAGTCTGTTAAATGCAGAAACAGATTGTCCATCTTCAAACAAAACTTTATTGATATTAAATTTCAATCTTGGACTATTAAAATAATTTTCAGTTGAATCAGTTTCATTATTGTATCCATAAAATTTCGCTGTTTCAGCAAGTTCTATTGCAAAATTATCATTTATAGTTTGCTTTGCTGCAGTAATAATAGTATACAGATCAGGAGTAAGCCGGTTTCTCATTAAAGTCAAGTTTCTTATGTATTTCAATAAAATATTATAAGATTTTATTGAAACTTTATCAGAAACAAGATTATATTTTTCATTGTATTTTTTTCTTGTTTCAATTAAAAGTTCTTTTATAAAATCAGGGAGTTCAAATTTTCTGTTCTTTAAAGTATTTCTGTTTTTTTCAAAAATATATTCGGCATACGGAAGTTCTCCAAGAATAAAAGACAATGAATTTTGATCAGCAATATATAATTCCGAATCAGGATAAAAATCAGAAGGATCAGGAGGCTTATTTAATTTCAAATAAGCTTCTTTAACAAAAATCCAGTAATGTATAGAAGGAATATATAATATTTTTTTGTAATCAAGTTCAAGGATATGAAGTTGATGCGCCATCCAGTTCACGCGTTTTTCAAGCTGCGGATATTTTTTCACATTTACTGTTTTTAAAGAATTCAAAGCATAAAATTTATCTAATGAACATTTACGCAACGCGTAACTGTCAGGGAATTCAATATTATTTTCTTCAAAAACATCAATTTCGTAGTCAATAAAAAATGCCGGTATGTGTTCCTGCAAAGAAATTTTTACCGCCATAGCCGCACTGCTGCAAGGGCTTGAAACCGCATATCCTAATCTGCCTGTTGTTTTTTCAAAATAACCGGCGCAATAAATTTCAGGAAGATGTTTTACAGCTTCAGTGAAAGTCATTTTAATTGATTCAGGCAATGGCAAAGCTATAGCG
>JAGOBX010000333.1:0-2596 GCA_017999075.1 Candidatus Babelota bacterium
GATAATGTGTATGCTGAAATAAGCGCAGGAAATATAGAAATAACAGCCGACGATATGAAAATAATTAATACGATGAAAAAATGGGTAGGAACTAATTTGAATTCAAGCAATGATTCAACCATTGAAAAGCTGAATAGTATTTCAAACATTCATCGTTTATATTCTGTTATGAACGATGGTATGAATAAAAAAAATTATGAGAAAGCTATAATAAATTCCGAAGCTTTGATAAAAATGACCAAAGAATCTGACTTTGGCGCGGTATATAATATTGCAAGTGAAGTGAATAGGATAGCGCTCGAAAAATTTTCTGAAGAACTTATAAAAAAGGCGAGGAATCATTTTAATGCTAAAAATTATAAAGAAGCGTATTCAATTTATATTGATGCGATAAAAAAACATCCTGTATTGATAGGAGATGCAACGATATACTCTGATATTTATTCTTGCGCCGACCAAGTGATTGGAAGCGTGTCTGGAATAATGTCTTTTCATTTTTCAATGCGCGAATATGAAAAGAGCTGGGATAAATTTTTTGAAAAAGGAATTTCTAATGCCGATACTGCAACCGCAATTTATCGATTAAGAGACATATTTGTGGATTCAAATAAAGATATGCAGCAGATATATGTTTATAAGCTGATTAATACAGCTAATAACGAACTGCTTAACGGTAATGCAAAGTCGAGTTTGACCGCGTGTTCAATGGCAATTTTCTTCTGGCCGCAGCATAATTATTCAGTTAAATTATTTGAACTGCTTAATAAAGAAAATATTAATATTTCGGTTATAAATACGATATCAGTTAAAAATGCGTTTGACAGTTTTTACGCTGTATTGACAGGAACTGCTGATGCAGCCGCCTTTAAAACCAATGCGCCTAAATTATTTAATGGCGAAAATAATCTTTATCAGCAGATATTGGCGTTAATGCTTGAAACAATCGACAAAACTCCGGAATATTCGGCGATGACAATAGTATCTAACAGAAAATATTATTTTGATAGTCACAAAAGTTTATTGGACTGTTTCGAATTGCTGAAAACTAAAACGCCTGTAATTCCGATAACTGCTGCCGGGCTTATTACCGGAAAGATAGTAGTATTTGATAACGGCGATACAAAAGCAATGACAGGTATGGGCTTTTCAAAAATTTCGCTGGGCGAAGATGGAACCTTATTCGGCGTTACAACAACAGGCAGCGCGATGTATGGCAATATAAAAACCACCGGAATGGCTACGCTCGCGCCGATATCGTCAACGATTAAATATTCAAAGATTGTATGCGCTGACAGTATGATTGTCTTTTGCATTGACACGCTCGGCAAACTTTATAAAAAAGATGCGGCTAATAAATGGACGGTTGTTAATCCCGGAACAACTGTTGGAACATTCCGCGATATTTCAGTGGCAAAAGACGGGACAATCGTAGCAGTTAACACGAAAAACGAGATTTATAAATTTGACGGCGGCGTATGGACAAAAATATTTACCGATACTGTTATCAATAAAATTGCTATCTGCGATAAAAATAATATCTGGCGAGTTAACACAGCATTTCAGATATTTAAATACGACGGTTCTGAGTGGACTGAAATATCAACGTCTTTTAAATGTTTGACAATAACGGTAAATTCTAAAAATGAAGTTCTGGCTATTGAATCGAGCACATTTGCAATATATTCATATGAAAACGGCGAGTGGAAAAAAAGCGATTTGCCGATTGGTAAACCAATTGATATTGATATTAAATAATTATATTCAATTAACAATTAACAATTGACAATTAGGGAATTGCAGATTGCAAATTACAGATTGCAGATTTAAGATTGAAGATTTAAGATTGAAGATTGTAGGAAAGGCACAAAGGCATAAAGGCACAGAATATAAAGAACAATTTTAATTATAAATTTTAAAACTTAGTGTCTTAGTGTCTTTGTGAGAGAAAAGTTAATTACATTTTTCGGTGTAGCTCGGTGTTTTCGGTGGTAGAGATTTTTAACCACTGAGGACACTGAAGGACACCGAATAAGAATTTTAACTGCGAAATATAAAGAATTAAAAATGATGAAAGGTTTTTAATTTTGGAGAAAACTCTTACAGTTGAAAAAATAACAGCAAAAGGAGCGAAAGACACGAAAAAAAAATTAATGTCTTGGTGTCTTTGTGATTTAATGACAAAATTAAAAAATGTATTTTTCGGTGCAATTCGGTGTTTTCGGTGGAGGAGAATTTTTAACCACTGAGGACACTGAAGGACACCGAAGAAGAATTTTAACTGCGAAATATAAAGAATTAAAAATGATGAAAGGTTTTTAATTTTGGAGAAAACTCTTATAGTTGAAAAAAATAACAGCAAAAGGAGCGAAAGACACGAAAAAAAAATTAATGTCTTGGTGTCTTTGTGATTTAATGGCAAAATTAAAAAATGTATTTTTCGGTGCAATTCGATGTTTTCGGTGGAGGAGAATTTTTAACCACTGAGGACACTGAAGGACACCGAATAAGAATTTTAACTGCGAAATATAAAGAATTAAAAATGATGAAAGGTTTTTAATTTTGGAGAAAACTCTTACAGTTGAAAAAATAACAGCAA
>JAGOBX010000333.1:2696-4665 GCA_017999075.1 Candidatus Babelota bacterium
AAGGAGCGAAAGACACGAAAAAAAAATTAATGTCTTGGTGTCTTTGTGATTTAATGACAAAATTAAAAAATGTGTTTTTCGGTGCAATTCGGTGTTTTCGGTGGAGGAGAATTTTTAACCACCGAGGACACTGAAGGACACCGAATAAGAATTTAATCACGAATAAGCCGAATTAAACGAATGAAAAATGTCGAGTGGTTTTAATGATTATTATAAGAAAAAAGCCGCAGAAACTGATAAATTACTGACAGATTACCTTGCATATTTTTCAAAAAATGATTTTGGTCAGGCGTTTAACAAGTATAATCAGTTAACCGCTTATTACGGTTTTCCAAAAGATAACGAGTATAATATTGCTAAGGCATTATCTGATGCAAACGCATATTTTGCAATCTCCAGTAAATTTGACGAATCTAAAATCAGCCAGGAATATTTTTTCAATGGCAAAATAGAAATTGTTTCTTCGGACGGCTCAAACATCTGGGCTTCGCAGATGCTTGAAGAAAATAAGGCGTATTGAATACTTTCAAAATCAAGCGGCAAATATCTTGATATTTCAGAGGAATTCAACAGATAACGGCGGAAATATCCATCAGTGGTCGAATAACAATGCGGATAATCAGTTATGGGAACTGGAAGATGTGAAATAGTAAAGTAAGATTTTTTTCCGGATAGCAGGAATTTTTCCAAATGGCAGTTCTGCCATTCTGGCAGTTCTGCCATTCTGGCAGTTCTGCCATTTTTTACAAAATTTACAGAAACAATTTGTTAAAATATTTATACAATTTTAATGAATTCACGCTAATATTTTAATTGACAAATGGCAAAAATTATGCAAAATTAACTTTAAAAATTATTTTAACATAATAGAAGAGCTTTAACATGATTGACTTGAATGGAAAATACGCGCTCGTAACAGGCGGCGGACGCGGAATAGGAAAAAGCATAGCAATAGAACTTGCAAAAAATAATGCGTCTGTATGTATTACCGGCAGAAATGCAGAAACATTAAAAGCTGCTGAAAATGAATTAAAACAATACTCTAAAAATTCATTTTCTATGGTTTGTGATGTCAGGTCTGTGGAACAGCAGATGTCAGTTTTCGAAAAAATAAAAAAATGTTACGGCAGACTGGATATATGCATTCCAAATGCTGGTGAAGCTACGCTTGCGAGTGCAACTGAAACTTCACTGGAAAATTGGAAGCGGGATATTGATACAAATTTAACAGGACTTTTCATAACATCAACCGAAGCATTGAAAATGATGAAAGAACAAAAAAACGGCAATATTATTGGAATAGTATCAAAGGCAGGAACTTCTGCATTTTTATTGCGCGCCGCATATTGCGCATCAAAATGGGGAGCACGAGGTTTTCTTAAATGTCTGGCAATAGAGGCTAAAAATTATAATGTGAAAGTAACTTCGCTTTGTCCTGCTTCCGTTGCAACTGATTTTCAAAAAAATAATCCTGCTGGAATGGACTGGATGATGAGTGCGCAAGAAGTTGCAGCAGCTGTAATTTATATATTGAATCTTGAAGATAATGCTTATATTGATGAATTGGTATTGTCAACATGGATGAAATAAATGAAGAAAAAATTTAATATTTCACTAATATTATTCTCGTTTATATTATTATTTTCTTCGTGTTCAAACAATGACAACAAGCATTCGGGAGATTCTTTGGTTTATGATAATTTTAGAGGTGATTTGTCTTCTATTGTTAATATTGTTCAATATAATTCATTATTAAAATGCATAAATCAATTGGATTTAAAAAAATACAATGAAAAAAAAATTTTTCATATAGTTACATCTCCTAATGAATATGTAGAAAATAAAGTGAATACAATTTTAAATCAAAAATATATAGAAAATAATATCAAAATTTATAATAATTCAGATAAAGATGGAATAACAGATAAAATAGATACTAATATATTAACAACAAAAGATAAATTTGATT
>JAGOBX010000334.1 GCA_017999075.1 Candidatus Babelota bacterium
AATAACAATTATTTAATTTTTCATCAATAAATATTTTTTTAAAGTTTTCTGTTTTAACCTTATAATCATTCAATTTTATTATCAAACTTTTTCTATCCGCAGATATTGTTCCTCTTAATTCATCTTTTCTGCTTACGCATAAAAACAATTTATATTCAGATGTTCCGGTTCGAACGCATATCAAATTATTAAATCTGTTTGTATCGCTTGATTTGCTTATTCCTATTTTATTTATAAATTTTGATTCCAATAATATCTTACTTTTGTTTAATATTTCATTTTCAATCAAATATTGAATTCCATCAACATCTATATTAATATTCGATTTATATTCTGTTATTGAGTTTTTATTGTTATCAAAAAATTTAAATACCGGATTTAAACAATAATTATTTTTGTCAATGCTTGTAAATCCAAACGATATTATAGACGCATCTCCTGATGTCACTGTTATTTTCTTTGAACCTGACAAAATCAAATTCTGCTTTGTATTTTCATAAACAGCTTCAATTTTATAATTACCCGCACGAATCATTCTTATTTTATCCGCAACATAAGACTTGTCTTGATATTCTGTCTTATATGCTATCGCAGGATTTTTTATATCACTCAAACTGAATTTCATAATTCCGCTGTTAATATTAATGATATTACCAAAATTGTCTGTAATGTTAATTTCAAAATTTAAAATTCCATCTGCTTTCACCGCAGTTTCCGAACTGATTTCCAATTTCACAGGTTTATCAGGAATAACATCTACAGTTACAGAATCATATAATATCCCTTGCTTGTCTGCTATTTCAATATCACATTCGCCAGCATAATTTACTTTTAATGTTAATAAAATACCCGAAGATTCATTCCTTACCTTTAATATATCTGCATCTATGGATTCCTGCATCCCTTTTAATTTTGCAGTTAATGTATAATCTTCTGCAACTGTTTTTACAAATTTTTTATGGGATTCAATCTTATTTCCAAACTTATCAAAAGCAGATATCCTTATATCAAATTTTTCTCCAGCTTTAATTAAACCCTGATTAATTCTGTTTATTTTATATGTAATTTCAGATGATGGAAAATATGTTACAGTATTACTTCTTGTTATAAATCCTGTTTCTCTGTCAATTACAATAAATTGAACATCTCCTGCCCCTTTATATTCCATATTTAGTTCAATTATTCCTTTTTTGAAATCTGATTTTGAAACTTCATTAATATTGAGCTTAGAATTATCTCCAGTTGTCTTTATTAACAATTTACCGTTTAAATTTATTTCCGCGTTCTCGTCCGAAACTAAAGTTCCGGTATTGTCTACAATAAAAATTTGCAGCTTTACAGGTTTACCGGCTTCCGCCGACTTATCGCAAACTGCTTTCAATTCATATCCGGATAAACCGGAATTAAAAATCACCAACAAAATAAACAATAATATTTCAAAATATTTCATTCTTTATTTTATACGATATTTATTCTTCATCCTCGTCTTCTTCAGATTCTTCAGGTTCTTCCTTCTTAACTGCAGGTACAGACGCTGTTGCCGGTTTAACAGTTGACTTATTAACTTTTAATGGATCAACATAATCATTACGTTTCCATCTCGATAAAAATTCTTCTGATTCAAATGTTATTGTAGTTTCTTTAAATCCCGGTTGAGATAATATAACTCTATCTTTATATATTTTTTTTATTATTATATTGGTTCCTATAAGTTTTCTGCCTTCCTTCCCATAATATGACATACCTCCAGGCCCTTCAATAAATACTGCTCCTACAGTCTGGTTGTCTCCTGTTATCAATCCTTTTGCAGTATATCCTTCAAGAAAAGGCATTTCTCCTATAGGCTGAGCTATCATCCCTCCTTCCTCAATTTCATCAATAACAGCAAGCGAAGAAGCATTCGGATCAGGAGCTTTCAGTTCAGGATTAACAAAAATATTATTTGTATAAATAACCTGATATTCTAAAGGTATTTCTTTCATATTTTCAATATCAAACGGTTCTATTTCAGGTATTTCTTTTTTTTCAAAAGGTTTAGGCGGCGGCAGTCTGTTCAATTTTTCAAAATTTTCAGTATTAGTATACGAGTTATATACTGCATAAACAAAATACATATCCAAAAAAATTAACGCAGTAATTACAAAAATCAAAACATTAATTTTACTGTTTATTTTTGTCCATAATTGTTTTAAATCTTTCATGTTTTCCCGATATATAAATTATGATTTAAATTTTAAAAGCATCTGCTCTAAACATAAAAAAAGACACGGTTAATTGCACATTAAACAATTCTTTTTTATCGTCAAAAGGAGTAAAATTAAATTGTTTAACATCAAGTATATTCTCATATCTATCAAATGCATACAGCAATTTAACCAATGTTTCTAATTTTATAGGTTTTGATAATGCTAACGACATTGGAACTTCTTTATATAACCCTCCTTCATATTCCATTGGCGCAGCAAATGTCAAAGAACCAAATGATATTCCCAATTTATTTCCAAGCATTTCCATTTTAGTAAGCAATTCAAGAGTCTTTTTATTGTTTGGTTCTTCTTCAGGAAAAAAACGTTTTAACTGTTGAAGTTCATTGTCCAGAACACTTATTTCATATCTCATTTTATTCAGCAATTTGTTCTGTTCAGTAGCTTCGTTAATTTGTTTTCTTTTTTCTTCAATATCAAGATTTATTTTGTTATATTTAGGAATCCAATCTGTAAAAGCAAGATATAATATTGCAATTACAACTACAGCTCCCAAACCTATTAACGTTTTTTTATCTTTTTCCTTTAATTCCATAAAACTTTTACCTTACCTTTTCAAAATTACTAAGAATTTATTACTAAGGTTATTTTATTATTCTTCTTCTTCATTTCCAGCATCTTCATTTTGTGTACCCGAAGCAGCTTCAGTTTTTTCATTCTGTTCTTTTTTTACTTCAGGTTTAGCTTTATCTTGACCGGGCTGCTGTTCTCCTTCTTTATTTTCACCTGCTTTTTCTTCAGGTTTAACTTCTTCAGCAGGAATACTATGCTTAATATCAGCAGCTATAGTAAATCTATAATATTTTTTTTCATTTAATATTACTTCCTGTTGTGTTGGAGGTTCTTTTGCCGGAACAAAATGTTTAGTTTCTCCCAATCTCATAGTGAAGTTCTTTATTGTATCATATGTTTTAGCTATGCCTGTTATTGTAATCTTATCTTTTCCTGAAATACCGATTGATTCAATCCAGATATTGGAAGGTTTCAATCCGTCTCCGAATTTATCTGTCAATAAACCAAATAACTCACTTAAAACATTCAACCATTTAGCCTTATCATTTTGAATAGTTTCAATAATTGTTTTAACTTTTTCAAAACCTTCTTTTTTAGCTTTAACTGTATTGACTTCCGTTAATATCGGTTCATATTTATTTTTGTATTCATTTTCAAGATAAGTGAATTCATTGCTTTTTCTAACATATTCTAAATATCCGTATAACCCTGCTTCTATTAAAGCTATTATTAAGAAAACAGAAAGAATAATTATATTTTTTTTCTGTTTTACTTTTCTGCGGCGTAATGTTATATCGTCAGGTATTAAATTTATATTTATAGGAAAAACATTATAAATATTTCTTAATCCAAGTCCTAATGCTACGCTGTATTCATGGGATTTTTCGGTTAATCCCTGAGCTTCAAATCCTTCTATCGGATTGAATATTTCTATAGGAAGTTCAAGTCTTTTACTAAGATATATGTCAAGCCCATTTAGTTTTGCCGAACCACCTGTCAAAATTATTTTTGAAATCTGCCCGCCGTTTAATTGAGTTTTAAAATAATCAAACGATCTCCTCAATTCTATAACAAGCCTGTCAAGTAAAGGTCTGACACAATTAAAAAGTTCTTTTTTATCTATAGAATTTACATCTATTCCAGAATCTTCTATTACGCTTGCATCTCCAGCCGCAGCTGCGCCCAATGATTGAGGAGGGGGTGTTCCAGGCGGTTTGGGAATAAATTTTAATTTATTTTCGTCCTGTTCTCCGCCTTCACCAAATCCCATTAATTTTTTTGCTGAACCAGCCGGTTTTAACAATGAAGGTTTTGCCAATGGTTTTACTTCAGGTTTTTCAAGCATTCCTTTTAATAATTTGGGACCTTTATTTTCCTTGTTTTCTGTTTCTCCATCTGCATTTTCTGAAATTTTATCTATATGCGGCGGTTTAGGCATACCTATGCCTGCAGGCGGTTTCGGTAATCCTGCGCCTAATCCGGGTTTTGGTAATTCCGCTGATTCTGGTTTTGAAACTTCTTTGATTCCAGGAGCAGAAACTTCTGCAGCAGGAACCACAGGTTTCGGAATTCCCAATCCTGCCGGCGGTTTAGGCATACCTATACCTGCAGGAGGTTTCGGTAATCCTGCGCCTAATCCGGGTTTTGGTAATTCCGCTGATTCTGGTTTTGAAACTTCTTTTGTTTCAGGAGCAGAAACTTCTGCAGCAGGAACTACAGGTTTCGGAATTCCCAATCCTGCCGGCGGTTTAGGCATACCTATACCTGCAGGAGGTTTCGGTAATCCTGCACCTAATCCGGGTTTTGGTAATTCCGCTGCTTCTGGTTTTGAAATTTCTTTTGTTTCAGGAGCAGAAACTTCTGC
>JAGOBX010000335.1:0-2147 GCA_017999075.1 Candidatus Babelota bacterium
TTGGAGGAACATATTTTGAATTTTTATGATCTTGTAAAAAAACGCAGCAGCGTACGTTCATATTCGGTAAAACCTGTTGAACTCGAGAAAATAGAACGATGTATTGAATCTGTAAGACTTGCTCCGTCAGCCTGCAATTCGCAACCATGGAAGTTTATAATTATAACTGATCCTCATATAAAAAATAATGTGGCTCAGGAATCTTACGGAAAACTAATTTCATTCAACAAATTTGCCGAACAAGCTCCGGTTATTGTCGCTGTAATTTCTGAACCTGCAAAATTAACCGCTCAAATCGGAGGATTGATAACTGACAAAAACTTTTATCTTATTGACATTGGGATTGCAGCAGAACATTTTTGTCTTCAAGCTTCTGAAGAAGGTCTGGGAACCTGTATGCTCGGCTGGTTCAATGAGAATAAGGTAAAAAAAATATTAAAAGTTCCCAAAAATAAAAGAGTGATATTGCTTATCACATTGGGTTATCCGGTAAATGATAAAATTATTTCAAAAAATAGAAAAAATATTAAAGAAATATATTGTTTCAATGAATATAAAAATTAAAAACGCCAAATAAAAATATTATTCACATACACTATTAACATTCAGTTCAATATTTTGGCATCCGCCTTCGGTATAAAAAATTTTTTTTAAATCAACATCTACGGCAACACTTCTCCAAATTTCTCCGCCAAGAATAGATTTAGCTATTTTAAGTTTTTTCTTTTTGAAAACTTCATTTACAGAATTTATATTAGACTGACATATAATATCATTTTTATCTTTCAACACATTACCGCCGCCTACCAGATAAAATTCAATATTTCCCAAATCAGTCCTGTTTTCATTCATAATTTTTATCAATTCATCAACAGCATCTTCAGCATATTTTGTTTTTATTGAATTATATTTTTCCGGTGATTTTCCCGGAAGCATTATATGCGCAATATATCCTACATTATTAATTTTATCAATAGCTGCAGCAGCAATACATGAACCTATTCCATTAGCTTTCAATACAGTATTTTTCCCGCCGCATTTAACTGCTCCTGTATTAACATCAACAATCATTTTCAACATATTGCATTCACTTACTTTCCGTAATTTTTCTTCTTGGTTTTGGAATCATATCTTTTTGCTTAAAACGATTGCGGATATCCTGTATAGATTTAAACCAAGCAAGTTTGCTGTCGTGTATATTATAAGCTTCATCATTTAAAATCACAAGTTCATTTATTTCCCGCACGATTTCAGCTAAATCTATTTTTGAATCTGTTGTTTTTCCATAATTTATTTATCCTGCAAAATCCTGTTATCCTGTCTAAATCTTATCCTGTGAATTCAAAAAACGGACTTTGCGTTTGACTTCGACTTGTTTTTCTCCGAAATTTATTAGTAACCCGACGTCTTTTTTGGTCGAAACTAAATGATTAACTAATTTCACTTCAAATTCTTTTACAATATGAGTCACTGATTTTAATTCAACAATGACAGTATTCTCGACATAAATATCCGCTCTAAACTCGCCGATAATTTCATCGTTATCATAATATACAGTTATAGGATATTGACTTTCCGCGTGAAGGCCAGTTTTTTGTAATTCTATCATCATCGCTTTTTCATATACGCTTTCAAGATAACCAAATCCGAGTTTATTATAGACAGTAAAAGCGCAGCCGATTATTTTTTCTGTCAATTCTTCATATTGCATTTATTAAGCCCCTTATTATTAGACAGGATAACAGGATTAAACAGGATATTCTGAAAATAATTTTTAATAATCATTTGTTATATTTCCTGAAAACACGCTGCCACAAAATTAATTATTTATTTATTTTTTATGACTTTTATCCTGCAAAATCCTGTTATCCTGTCTAAATCTTATCCTGTGAATTCAAAAAACGGACTTTGCGTTTGACTTCGACTTGTTTTTCTCCGAAATTTATTAGTACCCCGACGTCTTTTTTGGTCGAAACTAAATGATTGACTAATTTCACTTCAAATTCTTTTACAATATGAATCACTGATTTTAATTCAACAATGACAGTATTCTCGACATAAATATCCGCTCTAAACTCGCCGATAATTTCATCGTTATCATAATATACAGTTATAGGATATTGACTTTCCGCGTGAAGGCCAGTTTT
>JAGOBX010000335.1:2247-4640 GCA_017999075.1 Candidatus Babelota bacterium
ACAGGATATTCTGAAAATAATTTTTAATAATCATTTGTTATATTTCCTGAAAACACGCTGCCACAAAATTAATTATTTATTTATTTTTTATGACTTTTATCCTGCAAAATCCTGTTATCCTGTCTAATTTTCATTATTTCAAACTTTAATATCAATAATTTTCATCGTATCATTACCAAAAACATCCACATTGCATACTTCATTATTTTTCCCGTTCCATACAAGCTCGATTTCGCGTTTATCGTCAAATAATAAAAATGTATATTTTTCCGGCAACGGCTTATTGTTTTCCAAACACTTAACAATTTCCCGTTTTTTAGAATCAATTAAAAACATTTATTCCCAAATATGGCAGATACCGTAGTCGCCAGCCATTGCCGTAGCTTTTGGATATGACAAAGTCATCGAATCAAATGAATGACAATAGCGACGATAAGTCCCACATAAACGCTTACACTTGCTGCATTTTTTCAGATTATTCTTTCAAATTATGAATTATAATGGAATAATCGTCTTCAGTAACCCATCCGGAATTATTTATATCCCCTTTCAACGGAGAATCAACCTGTTTTCCAAAATAATAAAATAATATCGACAAATCATCTAAAGTTATATTTCCTGACATATCAAGATCTCCTCCTGAAAGCTGTAATGTCCCGGAATTGACTACTGTATCTGTATCTATTACAATATTATTATAAGTTTCAATTTTATAAGCACTCGCATATAATTGCAAATTATATGTGCCTGGTATAATATTTTGAAGAATTAAATATCCGGTTGAATCAGAAACAGCACAGTATGTATCTGAAATACTTCTGAAAACTGCCGAACAACCTGAGTTATCAGTCCTGCCCTGAAGTAAAACAAATCCATATAACCTGTTCGGATAATATAATCTTATAGAAACAGTATCATAATCAGTATACCCGAATTTAGTCGATAATTTTATTATAACCGAGTCTCCCGGATAATGAAGACGCGCAGTTCCAGTCCATTGCTGATTCAAAGAAGTTATACTTATAACAGAATTTAAAACCGTATCAGAAAAAATTTCAACAGTATCTCCGAAATTTATATTTATTGCTGTACCAGAAATTGTCACTTCAATTGAACAAGTATCATAAACCTGAGAATCCGGAAAAGTTATCTTAACATCTGGCGCCTGATAATAACCAGCAGTAATAGTGTCAAACGCATTTCTACCGAATTTATCAATTATTTGTACTGTTATAGAATCATAATAACCGGATATTGAAGCAGTACCCGAAAAATTTCCGTTTAATACTGTAATTACATTATTAGATTGAAAAACTGAATTAACAAAAATATTTACCGTGTCTCCAGAACCGGCATTTAGTACACTGCCTCTAATTTCAAAATTATTTACTGATGTATCAAAACTTGAAGTATTCGGATATGTTATTTCAATACTTAAAGAACCAAAATAGTTTATTATTCTCGTGTCAGCGGCTATCACGCTTGATTGTCTTATTAAACAGGCACTGACAGTATCATTATATCCTGATAGAGATACTGTCCCTGTCCATTGATTCAAATTTACTGACGCAGAGCTTTGAAGCGCTGAGTTAACATACAATTCAACGCTGTCTCCTGAAGCTCCATTTGTTAAAGTCCCTGAAACAGATATAATCTGAGAAACAGTATCATAATAATTTTGCATTGAAATATTAATTCCAGCCAAGTTATACCAGTAATAAACCTGTGTTCCAGAAGCAAGTCCTGATGAAGCTGCAGTAAAAACAACAGTTTCCGAAATAGAATCCCTACACACTACAATTCCCTGACCTTCATTCAAAAAACCAGTAACAGGTCCGTTCGGAATTCCTGATGCCGAATTTAATGTTGAAGAAACATATTTGGCAGAAGCGTTATTGGTCAAAGATAATATAGTAGAATTATAATTTTTATCCCTATTTCCATAAATGTCCGAAGCAGTTATATTTAAGGCAGCTGTATCTCCAACTGAAGAAACACTGGTTCCCGATGACAAAACCAATTTAACAGCAGACACATTCACGCTTGAATTTCCTGCAGAATTAATCGTTCCTGAAACAGGCAGGCTGCCTGCATTCTGTAAAACTAATCCTCCGGAATTTATATAAGCGTCAAGTATGTTATTATCTGTAACAACAGTATCAATGTCATAAGTTACAAATAATCTTAACCCTGAATTTTCAAAAATATCCGTATCAAAAACAGCAGTGCCCGATACAAAATAAGAATTTCCGATTAAAGTGTCTGTTCCTAAACCTTGAAAACCGCTTGCACCGTTATCAACCCACAATTTTAGTCGTCTAACATCAGAATCATCGGTGTTGTTCGAAGAAATACTAATAGATAATATTGTATCATTCAACACCGGATTACTT
>JAGOBX010000336.1 GCA_017999075.1 Candidatus Babelota bacterium
CAAGAAAATCAACAACAATAAAAATGCTGACAGGAATACTTACTCCTGACTCCGGAGAAATTACTGTAAACGGTTATATTCCATATAAACAAAGGATAAAAAATAATTTTCAGATAGGAGCAGTATTCGGACAGCGCACTCAATTGTGGTGGGACGTACCTGTTATAGAATCATATAAATTAATAAAAAAAATTTATGAAGTGCCTGACGATATTTATAAAAAAAACCTGCAGCAGTTTACAGAATTACTCGGATTAGAAGATTTATTAAATACTCCTGTAAGGCAGCTCAGTTTAGGCCAAAAAATGCGCTGTGAGATATGCGCAGTTTTTATTCATAATCCGAAAATAGTATTTCTTGATGAACCGACTATAGGCCTTGATGTAATGGTAAAAGATAAAATCAGAAAATTTATAAAAAAACTGAATGCCGATAAAAAAATCACAGTTATACTTACAACCCATGATTTACAGGATATCGAAGAAGTATGCAATAGAATAATAATTATTGACAAAGGAATAATCATTTACGACGGAACAATTAACAATATTAAAGATAAATTCGGTAAATACAGAGTCATATCATTCAAAATTAACAATGCCAAAGAAAACATCCATCAGTTGTTTTCAAAAAATAAAAACCTGGAAATTATTGAAAAAGATGAATATAATTTATCAATCAAATTCAACAGAACAAATATTACTGCGGCAACTGTCATAGAACTTGTTTCAGAATACTGCAAAATAATTGATTTAAGTATTTCCGAACCATCTATAGAATCTATTGTGAAAGATATATTCAATCCTGAAAATTCAGTTCAAAACTGATTTTCATTTTTTGAATGCATCAAATAAAATATATGATAAAAACTATAAAAACTTTTTCTGCTTTTATAAAACTTGCCGTTAAAATAAATTCAGCTTATATAACTGCGGTATGGGCTTCTATAGCTATAAACACTATTCAAATAATAATATTTTATTATATATGGATGTCAGTTTACAGATCAGACACTGTTATAAACGGCATATCAAAACAAAATATAATAACTTACATTATTTTAGCCAGAATTCTATGGATGCAAATAGATTTCGGAATAAATCTTCAAATAAGTTCAATGATAAATACCGGAGGAATTGCAATAGAACTTGTAAGACCTGTTGATTTTCAATTCATGATGTATTCGTTAAGATTCGGAGATTTTATTTCTTTTCTCATAATAAGCGGAACACCGGTTTTAATGATTTCCATATTAATTTTCAATTTTACTTTACCGCCATCGTTTCATCATCTGGCATTATTCAGTATAAGCCTTATATTCGGTATTACTATAATATTTTTTATTGAATACTGTGTTGGATTAATTTCATTTTATACTCAAAACGGTTGGGGAATACATACAATGAAAGTTGCGGTAATATCATTTCTAACCGGAGCTGTAATACCCCTGGATTTTTTCCCCGGTATATTAAAAACAATTATATTCTATCTTCCATTTAAAGACATTATATACGTGCCTATTTCTATTTATCTTGGAATAAGACCTCTTCCTCAATTATACTCAGCTTTATCAGTTCAATTATTATGGTGCATTATATTATTGATTTTTTCAAGAATTATTTTCCGGATATCAGTAAAAAGAAATTCAGTTCATGGCGGATAATGTAAAAACAAACAGTTATAAAATTCGCATAAAACAAAACAGAAAAAACATATTTTTTATTGAATTATTTTTAAAAAAGCGTCCTATAATTATTTTTTTAGAAGATTATAATTTGACTTTTTAATTTTCCAAAATATACTTATTTTGCATTTTAACAATTATTTTTAATTTTTTATATTTGAATGAATAAAAATATTATTGCATTATTATTGTCTGTAATTTTTGTTTTGATTATTTTTAGAGCGCTTGTACTCAATTATAATACCCATCTCATTAATGCAGCTCCATATACTTCATTATCTACCCAGCGATGTATTGAAGACAAATATGTTTTTTTATGGAGTTTATGGTGGACTGACAGAGCTCTTCAAGGTAAAAACCCGCTTTTAACAACTAATTTTCTTTTTGATTTTTCGCCTACTTCATTAATATATAACACCAATTCAATATACCAGCATTTTATCAGTAAGCCATTCATAAAAATTTTAAAACCGGATTCAGGAGTTTATATTGCACAATACAATATTTATCTTATAATTACAAGGATTTTATCTGTTTTTTTCATGTTTGTTTTATTGAACTACATAACCCCTGAAAATTTTATTTCAAACATGTTTCTCTCTTTTCTGTTCATACTTCATCCATACGTATTCAAACTCACTGATCAGTTAAACATTGCATCAACAGAATTATTCCCTCTGCTGATATATTTTTTATTAAAATTCAGCAATACAGAAAATTTCAAATATTCATTTTTCATCGGAATATTGTTATCTTTACAAATTTTTTCAAGCCCGAATTATTGGGCAGCTTCATTAATTATAATAGCAACATGGTGCGTATTTTGTTTTTTTTCTAAAATAAAAAATATAAAAAAAACAATTTTTTCATTAATAATAATATTTGCAACACATACTTTTTTAATTTCCCCGTTTTTATATCAGGTATTTTTTTCAAATATTGACAAAAACATTCCTGTTTTTTATCCATTGAAATATACGTATCTTCTTTCAATAAATATAAAAGACCTTTTTATTCAGCACAGCCACTACAGTGTTTATTTCGGTTACTTCTTATTATCAATTCTTTTGTTTTCATTTTTTATAAATAAAAATTTTAATTTAAAATTCGGGTTATCTTTATTTTTCACATTTTTAATATTATCCTTAGGAGCATATCTTTGTTTTGATAACTTTCATAAAATATTCAGCAACGAATTATATTACATTTTAAAAAGTATTGCAGGAGAACCATTCGCAAATAAAGCAAAAGATTATTTGGGAATTCCATTACCCTACATACTGATAAACAAACTGCCTGTAATAAAAGGTTTCAGAGCACCTTATCTTTTTTTTATTATAGTTCTGATATCTATGCTTTTTTCAGCTTCTTTTGTTTTTAACAGTCTGAAAGTAAACAAAAAATTAAAGTTACTCATTTTAATCACTTTTTTTTCAGTTTCAGTAATTGAATATTCTCCTTACAAATATAACTTAACAAAAATAATTATTCCTGATTTTTATAACATAATAAAAAATGATACTTCAGAAAAATCAGTTTTGGAAATACCTGTTTCTCGCGATAGAAATCATTATATGTATTTTCAGACTTATCATGAAAAAAAATTACTTTTATCAGGCGTGATTTCAAGATTCAATTATAAACAAAAACTAAAACCTTTAATTTATATAGAAGATGATTTTATTGATACACCCTATTATTCTGGCGGAAGAAAAATTTGGTTTAAAGAATGGCAGGCAAAAACTGATTGGAAAACATTATCAGAAAAATATAACGTAGGATACATAGTTTTCCATAAAAATCTATTAAATCAATCCGGATTAAATAAACTAAAAAAACTGGTTGCAGAAAATTTTTTCAAACTTATTTACGAAGATGAATACGATACTGTACTTAAAATATAATAATTTTACCCCAAATAGCAGACACCAGGAAAAACAAGAATTATGTTTTTCAACATTTGAGGAGGAATTTGCCGTATAAATGAAAACTTCAAGTTTATCAATAATCATTCCTTGTTTCAATGAAGAAAAAATACTTTCTTTTTCAATCGATACCTTGCTGAATTATCTTAATCCTAAAAATTTGAATTACGAACTAATAATTGTAGATGACGGCAGTTCTGACAATACGTTCAATATAGCCTGCGGTTATTCAAAAAAAAATACCCGTATAAAGGCCTATAAAACAGAAAAAAATTTCGGAAAAGGACATGCAGTCAGATATGGTATCGAAAAGTCAAATAATGACATTTTATTTTTTATTGACGCTGATATAACTTATGACCTGTCTGCTATTGAAGAAATGCTTAAAATATACGAAGAAACCAATACAGTCATGGTATGCGGTTCAAGACATCTTAAAAATAATAAGACTTATAATAAATTTCCATTATTACGGCAAATTACCGGTTATATATTTTCTCTAATAATCAGATTTTTTTTGTTTTCTGACGTGGTCGATTCTCAATGCGGTTTTAAAAGTATTAAAAGTAATATTATAAAACAAATTGCAAAAAATTTCACTATAAACAGATTCGGATATGATATGGAACTTCTTTATTACGTAAAAAAAGTTCTCCGTCATAAAGTCGTATTTATTCCGGTAAACCCGGTAATTATAAGAAATGAATCCAAAGTCAATATTATTTCAGATTCAATCATAATGATTTTAGATATTATAAAAATTAAATTTAATTTCTTTTTCAAAAATAATTCAAAAAAAAATAATATATCTTCAATTATAAGCGGTTCTTATCAATTTGAGGCTTTAAATAAAGGAAATATTATTCAAAAATTCTGGCATAAAGAAAAAAATCTTATCGCAAAAAAAATTTTAAAAAATACAATTCTTATTTTGTTTTAGATGCAGGTTCGGGAGCAGGTAATTTTTTCTATATTAACAAAAACGATTTTAAAATTATTTCTATTGATAAAAATTTTTATTCGTGCC
>JAGOBX010000337.1 GCA_017999075.1 Candidatus Babelota bacterium
ATTTATCAGCAGCGTTCAAAAGGAATTTAGCGATGAACGAATTGCCTTGAGAGATTACATAACAGGCGATCCGTTAATGAGAAAGTTCTTTGAACCCTTTATATTCGAAGACATTCCGGCTAAAGACAGACCTGCTGATAATGTTTATATTGATGAAGTTAAAAACTGCGATATTTATCTTGGCCTGTTCGGCAATGAATATGGTTTTGAAGATAAATATGGAATTTCTCCGACACATAAAGAATTCATTTGCGCTACTGAACATAAAAAACATCGTCTTATTTTTATTAAAGGAAATGATGACAAAGATAAACATAGCAAAATGAAAGCGCTTATAAAAAAAGCGGGTATGCAGTTGGTGCGGCGCAGATTTCAGTCTTCATCTGATTTGATTGGTTCTGTATATGCAAGTTTAATTGAATACCTTGAGGATTGTGATTTAATACACTCCTGTCCTTTTGATGCTGCAACATGCAGAAATGCTTCTTTAAATGATATTTCTGAAGATAAAATAAAATGGTTCATTACACATTCAAGGAAAGCAAGAAATTTTGCTTTATCAGAATCATCAGACATCACTGATGCATTAACACATTTAAATCTTGTCAGCGAAAATAATAGCTTATCAAATGCTGCTGTTCTGTTATTCGGGAAAAATCCGCAGAAATTTTTGATATCCTCTGAAATTAAATGCGCGCATTTTCACGGAACAGAAATACGCAAACCTATTCCGTCATATCAGGTTTATAAAGGCACTGTGTTTGATCTTGTTGATCAGGCAGTTGATTTTGTAATGTCTAAAATAAATATTTCTGTAGGAACGAGAAAGGATGGACCTCAAGCGCCGGTTGAATATGAAATACCGCAGGAAGTTGTCGCAGAAGCGATTGTAAATGCGGTTGCTCATCGTGATTATACAAGTAACGGCAGTGTGCAGGTTATGCTTTTTGCTGATCGTCTGGAAATATGGAATCCAGGAAATCTGCCGCCTACATTAACTCTTGAGAAATTACGATTACCTCACGGCTCTGTGCCTGCTAATCCACTGATAGCCGAACCATTATACCTTACTAAATATATTGAAAGACTTGGAACGGGTACTCGTGATATGATCTCCAGATGCCGAGACAGAGGTTTGCCGGAGCCAGAATTCGCTCTTACAGATGGTTTTGTAACCATTATTCGAAGAATGACCGAACAAGTCACCGAACAAGTTACAGTACAAGTTCCCAGAGAAGTTGAACGGCTTATCCGAATCGTTAATGTTGAAATGAAAAGGGTTGAAATTCAGAAATTATTGCAATTGCGGCACGAAGATTATTTTCGACAGGAATACCTTGTTCCTGCGTTAAATAGTGGTTTTATTGAAATGACTGAACCGGATAAACCGACTAGTAAAAATCAAAAATATAGATTAAGTTCAAAGGGCAAAATTTACCTAAATAAATCTTTTAAAAGTGATAAAACAGGACAGGATTCTGCATACTTGACCGGTGAAGTTAGCGGGGTAGATAACGGGGTAGTTGCAGGACAAGTTACAGACGAAGTAATGCAGCTTTTAAAAGTTATTGTCGGCGAATTGCCGAGAATAAAAATACAAAATATTCTTAAACTTAAAAGCCGAGCTAATTTTGAAGATAGATATTTAAAACCTGCAATTGAAAATGGACTGATTGAAATGACTATACCGGATAAACCGAAAAGCAGCAGGCAGAAATATCGGCTTACTAAAAAAGGAAAAAACTATTTAAAAAATGCGAGTAAATTATAATTGAATGAGGTTTACCAAAGATTTTTATGAATATTATCGGCCGAATCAAAGGCGATGAATGGAAAAAACTTAAAAATATACATTCAGAAAAAATGGTGATATCTAAATTAATTTATTCTGATTCAGGAGTTTAAATAAAATGATAATTTATAACAAATTAGTACGAGATAAAATTCCTGAAATCATTGAAAATGATGGTAAAAAATATGAAATGAAAATTGTTTCTAATGACGAGGCGAAACTACTTCTTGCTGAAAAAATCAAGGAGGAAGCGGATGAATTCCTAAAAGACCCAAGCAAAGAAGAAATGGCGGATATTTTAGAAGTTGTTCTTTCTATGATAAAAAAATCGAACTGGACATTTGAGGAAATTGAAAAAATCAGAATTCAAAAAGCTGAAAAACGCGGAGGTTTCGAAAAAAATATTTTTTTAGTGAGTACTGAAACGAGGTAATATGGATTCCCCTAAACAAATTGAATCAATAATTAAAGATGGTGACAAAACCACCACTTATAAATACGCATTAGTCAATGCAATAATCGATTATATAATAGATTATCCTACAGAACCTGCAACAAATGGTTTTCATTTTTTACCTTCAATTTATTTTGCAAGAAAATTTATTGAATATTATTGGCCGCTTTGTAAAAATAATATACCGCAGTTTCAAGCAAATCCAAGAGCACGAATGATAAAAGTTGAAGCTGATTTTTTAGATTTTTCTAGCAAGTTTAAGTCTGATCCAACAAATGATTTTTCAATTGAAACAGCAGAAAGTATTCGAAGAATTATTGATAGAATAGAAAAAGAGTACCAAAAATTACCTGATTATTATATATCTCTTTTACAACATATAAGGTCAACAATTATTGATATGCCTATTAGATATATTTCTAATGTAAATCAAAAACGACTTGAACTATTTACTGTTTATCATAAACAAATGCCTCTCCATAATTCTGATTTTAATTCTATAATAAATGAAGGCAGAAAAAAAATTCCAGGTATTAACCAGACTTATTATGATTTGGAAAAAAACGAAACATTTTTTATATTGATCTCACATAGGGTTTTCGAAGAATTAAAAGAAATGCGTTTCTGGATTAAGGATGTGATTACAAAGCAATGGGCATTGCAATGTTCAAAATATTCACCTTCTGATATAAATTCAAAGTTATTATTAGAATCTTTAGAAGGAATACCTTATTCTCGAAATAGTTTAGAATTTTATCGAAAAACATATATTGGTTTAAAATTAAACAATTGTTTTTATACAGATAAGAAAATAAATGAAAATCAATTTGTTATTGATCATTTTTTGCCGTGGTCGCGATTTCCTTCTGATTTTTTTTGGAATTTATTTCCTACATCTGCTGATCTGAATTCGAAAAAATCTGACAAGCTTATCGTTCTGAACGAATACATAAGAAATACTGCGATTCATAAGCATCTTGAAGTATGCATTGGTGCAAATATTCCAAGAATAAATGATGAATTAAAGATTACATATATAAAATATTTAGGTGGCAACTATAAACAAGATATTAACGAAAATATTAGAGATATAAGGAATTTAATTCTATATCTATACAATGATTTAGATAAGTCAATTATTTCAGATAAAATATGCGTTTAATTTTTTTGAATGTACATCGAAAGCTATAACTGGAAATTACTGAAAAATATTCATTTGAAAAAAATAGTGATATATATAAGCAAGTTGTTTTTTGAGCAGTCGAATATGGAAAACAGCGCGGAAGATATTGCTTTCCTAGTTGGTCCCGAGTTGTTTGCTGAATGCAGTTTTGGATGAACATCTTCTAAACTGAAGTCGATGCATTCACTAACTGTATTGTATCAGAAATATGAGTTAGTTCAAATTTCGATAGAAGTGGTGGAAGTGAAGCAGTAGGGAATTATTATTATTTGGAGTAATTAAATTATGGGGAACATAGAATCTGTTGAAATGCACCAAATACAAAGTAAAATATATACTATTCGCGGTTTACAGGTTATGATTGATTCGGATTTGGCTGAATTTTATGGCGTGGCAACTAAAGTTATGAATCAGGCAGTAAAAAGAAATAAGAATAGATTTCCTGAAGAATTTATTTTCAGGCTAACAATAAATGAAAAAAATGAACTGGTCACAAATTGTGACCGGTTCGCTAAATTGAAACATTCAGCAACTACTCCTTACGCTTTTACTGAGCAGGGCGTTGCTATGCTGTCAGCAGTTTTAAAAAGTGAAGTTGCTGTAAAAGTTAGTGTTCAGATAATCAATGCGTTCGTTGCAATGCGGAAATTCCTGACTGCGAATGCGAGCGTATTCAAGCGATTAGATAATCTGGAAACTAAGCAACTTGAAACTGATAAAAAAATCGATAATGTATTGAATGCTATCGAGAGCAGAGAGGTCAGAGTTAAGCAGGGAATATTCTTTGACGGCCAAATTTTCGACGCCTATAAATTTGTATCGGATATTGTTAGAACTGCAAAGAGTTCAATTATTCTCATTGACAATTATGTTGATGATACAGTATTGACTTTATTCTCGAAACGAAACAAAAATATTCCGTTAACAATATTAACTAAAAATATTTCAAAACAGTTAAAGCTGGATGTTGAAAAATATAATCAGCAATACCCGATTGTAGAAATTAAAGAGTATGATAAATCGCACGATAGATTTTTGATAATAGATAATAAAACAGTCTATCATTTCGGAGCCTCTTTAAAAGATTTGGGCAAGAAAATATTCGCATTCAGCAAGCTGGAAATAGATAC
>JAGOBX010000338.1 GCA_017999075.1 Candidatus Babelota bacterium
GGAACATCTGTAAAGTATGTGCAGGAAAAAATTTATAATTTCGATCGAGAATATTTTGCAGCTGATATAAGCGGTAAATATCATATTAACGAAGACTTTGACATTTCTTTAATTTTATCAAACCTTTATTCTACAGAATCAAAATTCGATATTAAAAAAGAAAAATTACCGATAAAATGTTCTGCCGGATTAGGATTAAAAATTATTTCAGGTTTGAATTTTCAGTTATCAGCAGATATGAAGGAATATCAAAAATCAATAGAATTAGGAGCAGGCGCAGAGTATATTGTAAACAAATATTTTGAAATCAGATGCGGCTATAATTCAAGATACGAAGAATGGACGGCAGGATTCGGTTTAAATTCAGGAGTCTTAAAACTCGATTATGGTTTTGGAAATAATACCGATTTAGGAAACACTCATAGAATCGGATTAACATATATTTTTGAATAATTTATAAACAGGGAGTCCAAAATAATGAATAAAAAAATTTTATTATTTTGTATTATATTTTTCGGAATGATTTTAGTTGCTGAACCTCAAATTTTTGCTGCAGTCAAAATCTTTGAATTGGACGGAGAAGTTAAATTTCAAAAATCCGGAACAAATCAATGGAAAGACGCAAAAATAAATATGGAATTGGAAAACTCAGATAAAATCAAAACTCTTTTTTCTTCATCCGCAATAATAAAACTTCCTGACGGAAGCAATATAACAATAGCAGAAAACACTGTTTTAAATCTTGATTCGGTTATCAATAAACAAAACATTAATGTTAAAGTAGTATTCGGCGGACTCAAAGCCGATGTTTTTAAGAAAAAATTGACGGATAAATCAGAATTTAAAATAACTACTCCCACAGCAGTTGCAGGGGTGCGAGGAACTGAATTTGAAGTTACTGAAGGTTCAGATGGTTCTAAATTCCTGGTTTTGGAAGGAAGCGTAGAAATAGAAGCTAACGGAAAAAAAGTATTATTAAATAAAATGGAAAAAGTTCAGGTAACAAGCGGCGGTAAAATAAATGAAAAAGAAAAAGCCAGAGAAAACGAAACAATGTTAGAATTAACAGATAGAATAAAAGAAAAACTTGTCGATGTAAAAAAAGAAAAAGAATTGCTCGAAAAACAAAGCGAAACAAAACCTTCAGAAGGTGAAGGAAAAGATACTGAAACTATAGATACAGGCACAAGAAAACTTGAAGACATAAAAGATACAACACCAAAATCAGGACTAAAAGAAGATACTAAAAACTTAGAATTTAAAATTTCAACGGATACGAAACCAGCACAAAAACCAGAATTCACAGGGCACGGCGACACTAAAATCATTGAAAAACCTGACCATGCAAGATCTTCCGAAGATACAAAACTTGTTGAAACAGGCAGGCATATTCCGGATACAAAAACTGTTCAGCCTGCAGCGCCAATAATTACTCCATCTTCTGAAAAACCTGTATCAGACACAAAACCTGTTCGGCCGGTTCCAATTACAGAACCTCCAAAACCAACAACGCCTACGGTACCTGCTGAACCATCAGAACCTCAATCGTCATTACCTCCGGCAACACCTGTTATAACCGAACCTCAGGATAATATTACAGTTTATTCTAACAGAGTAACCGTATCTGGAAATTCAGATAAGGATCTTACCATAATTTTAAAAATAAACAATTCACAAGTAAGTACAATAAAATCAAGCGGAGATTTTACATTTTCAAATATATCTATGCGGGAAGGTTCGAATAAAATATCTGTAACAGCTAAAAACAGTAAAGGGTTACTTTCTCCTGAAGCATCAATAAATATCACTTCTATAGTTTCTATGCCTGCTCCTCAAATAACTTCGCCGGCTCCAGGAAGTAATTTTGACAGAGGTCCTGCTCCTATAATTAATTTAACCGGATGGGATAATGCGGAATGGACCAACAAAAACCCTCTTAATATTTCCGGAAAAATTTCTTTCAATAATACTCTTAACATTCCGGATATTAAAGGAAAATGGTTAACAAATCAAGGGAAAGGAATTGAAGGAGATATATCTTTAATAATAAAAGCAGACAACGATGAATTTGAATATTCTTCACGTTCTGATGCATCGGGAAACTTCAATTTAAGCGGAGTTTCTATAAATCTTCCTGATGATAAATTCACTTGTAAGACAAATAGCGAAGAAGCCATGATATCAGGCGGGAATCTTCAGTATAACTGGATAATGGAACAAGGTCAAAACAAACTAAATATAGAAGCCCTTGAAAAGAGTATTACTATTTCAATAAAAGTGCGTGGAAAAAATATTGAAGGAATCGAAAGCCCTGAGGCAGTTTTTTCTTATTCATCTCAAGGTAAAAACAGTTCAATTTCCAAAGATAAAAAATTAGATTCTTTAGAACCTATAATAGGAGCAGCATCTTCAGTGACAGATGATTTAATAAGAATTACAACTCGAGATCCTGAACCAACCAGTGGAGTTTATAAGGTAACAGTTGATGGAATTTTATTAAAACGGGTGGAAGGAACTGAAAAAGATTCTGAACAGGTTTGGGAAGGCAACATTAAAATAATAAAACCTAATTTGCCGCCCCCGCCGCCGGACAGACCTGCAGGTTATACAAAAAAACAAAATGTTAAAGTAAAAGTTACTGACAGATCTGAAAATTCTAAAGAACAAAATGTTGAATTAATTATATTTTTTCAATAATTTTTTTTAATATGATATAATGAAAAAATTTTAAAATATCGGTTTTTCATTATACTATTTATTTGTGGAGTTTAATATGTTAAAAAATTGTATGAAATTACTTTTGATATTGATGCCGCTTATATTTTTATCAATTATTTCTGGCGAAGCTAAATCCACATTGACAGGTTCGATAGAATTAGGATATGAATATATAGATATTGATAATCCTCTTAACAACACGTCTTATAATCGCGGTTCAACGCACAATTTCAGGTTTCTAACAACTGACAAAATTAATTCCTACAATTTTTCAGGCATAGGAAATTTAACCTATAACAAAGACAAAAGTTCGAAAAAATTTTTAATCGAAACATTACGTCTCGAATTTGCAAATGACAGGCAATCGTTCTTATTCGGTCAATATTATCCTCAATTTTCAGAATTGACAATAAACAATCAAAAAATGGAAGGAATTAATATTAATTTATTCAGGAAACATTTTGATGTGAATATATTTGGCGGTATATCTAACCAGTATGAAAAAATCACAGAACTCAATTCAACTCCTAAATACCAGCAATACTTATACGGCATAAAAACAGATTATAAACTCGGAATCCATAAAATTTATATAACCGCGTTTCAGGCTCAGGAAGATAAAAGTTCAATAGACACCGGAATTCCTTCGCTTGGTCCAATAAAAAATAATTTAATTGCTCTCGGATTTACAGGAATAATCCCTAATGAAAAAGGGAAATTCAAATTCGAATATTCCGCTACTGAACTTGATGACGACAGAAAAGATTCTATTGTTGAAAAAACAAATGATTGGGGAATATTAACTTCTTTAGACTACAATCTTTTAAAAAATTTACGGACTACTCTTCAATATAAAAATTTCGGTAACGGGTATTACACTACCGGAAATCAATCGTTAAACTCAAGTGCAGTAGGATATAACGGAATTTTATTTCAATACGAATACGCTCTTGAAAAAACAATGTTTTCCGGATATTATGAAAATTATTTTGAAGAAAGCTTCGATACTTCAGGCATCAAAACTAAATACTGGATTTTCGATAACAGCATCAAACAGAGAATCAACGACAACAATGAAATAACTTTTTCATCTTATTTAAAAGATACAAAAAAAGAAGACGGTACAAATGATAAATTTAAATACACGGGAAAAATCTCATATTCAAAAAAACTAAAAACAGCTAAAATCAGCGGAAACATAAACTATTCAAAAACTGACGATAAAACCATTTCAAATGCAGACAGCAAAGTTAAAGGATTCTCAATAAATTATTCCGATAAATACTTTAAAAACAAAATGTATTTTTCTACTTTTATAATGGCAAACAACACTACAGGCGATATTAATTTTTTTATGATAAACACAAATATAAATCATAAGCTTATTCCTAATAAATTTTTGATTACTGCCAATCTCGGGTATCAGTTGAACAGCAACCCGACAGAATTAACAAGAACTTATACAAATAAATTAAATTTTAAATATTATTTATCATTCGAAAAAACAATAGAATTCGAGCTGAAAAATGACAGAAAATTTGCTGTTAGCGGCTACAATGTTTGGGATACTGTCCTAAAATACGCAATGATATTTTGATTAAAAAATAAAATTTGTTTTTTTACCTTTATACATAAAATTAAATTCAACTATTGATTATCGGTTATTTTCATTCAGTAATTCATTATTTATTGCTTATATTTCCGCTTGACAATTAAAATAATCAGAAGTAATATAGAAAAAATACATAAATTATAAATAAGTATGAAAACTAAATCAAAATATAAAATAGCATTATTTCATTTTCACGGACATATTAACAATAAAGACATATTG
>JAGOBX010000339.1 GCA_017999075.1 Candidatus Babelota bacterium
TTTATAATAATTTTTAATTTATTTGATGGCTGGAAAATTAAGTAAAGAATTTTTAAAAGGATTTTTAGAAGAAAATCCTGTTTTTGGATTGTTGTTAGGTATGTGTCCTACGCTCGCCGTAACTACTGCTGCTATTAACGGCATTTCAATGGGAATAGCTACAACTCTTGTTTTAATCTGTTCAAATATAATAATTTCTTCCATCAGAAAAATAATTCCTGACAATGTCAGAATGCCTGCTTACATAGTAGTTATAGCTACTTTCGTTACAATAACTGATTTAATAATGGGAACTTATTTTTTAACCATTTATAAAGTACTTGGTATATATATACCTTTAATAGTGGTGAATTGTATAATACTTGGAAGAGCTGAAGCTTACGCTTCTAAAAATAATGTTTTTTATTCATTAATCGACGGAATAAGTATGGGTCTTGGTTTTACTGTTTCATTGACTGTTATTGGGGGAATAAGAGAAATTTTAGGAAACGGAACTTTTTTTAATATAAAATTATTCAGCGATAGTTATCAACCTGCTCTTCTTATGATATTGCCTCCAGGCGGTTTTTTGACATTAGCGTTTTTACTTGTTTTTGTAAATTATTTGAATAATAAAATTAAACGGAATCAGGCATAAATTATATTATGAAAGAATATTTATTAATCATAATCAGCGTAGCATTAATTAACAATTTTGTTTTAGTGAGATTTTTAGGTATTTGCCCGTTTATTGGCGTTTCAAAAAAAATCGAAACAGCTCTTGGAATGGGATTGGCAGTAATTTTTGTAATTACAATTGCTTCAATAATGACATTCATAATAAATTATTTATTTTTACTTCCTGCAGATTCAAATTTGTTATATAAATTTTTCGGGAATGGGAAAAATATTCCTGCTGACTTTGATTTCAGAGATTTACAAACAATAATTTTCATTTTATCTATTGCCACACTGGTTCAGCTTGTTGAAATGGCTATGAAAAAATATCGTCCTGCATTGTATCAGGCATTAGGAATTTATCTGCCGCTAATTACTACAAATTGTGCAGTATTAGGAGTTGCTCTGATAAATGTTCAGGATCCTAAATTTCAAAACAGCTTATTAAAATCAGCCATAAACGGATTCGGAGCCGCATTGGGTTTTACCATAGCTCTTATAATTATGTCCGGATTAAGAGAAAAATTTGAATATATAAATATTCCTAAACCTTTACAGGGAGTTCCTATAGCTTTAATAACTGCCGGGATTTTATCATTATGTTTTATGGGATTCAGCGGAATAGTTAAGTAAAACTATATATCCCTTAAAAATCTAAAAAAATACATTAATACAATGAATGTAATTTACCTGAGTTTAGGTTCAAATATTTCACCTGAACTTGATAATCTTAAAACAGCAATTAATTCAATCAAAAATATTGGTAATATAAAAAAAATCGCAATATCTTCTTTTTATAAAACATCTCCTGTATGTTACGAAAATCAACCTAATTTCTATAATTGCGCTATAAAATTGTATTCAGAACTAAAACCTGGTGAGTTACTGAATATTATTTCAGATATAGAAAAATCAATGGGAAGAAAACGGGAAATAAAATGGGGACCAAGAAGTATTGATATTGATATTATTTTATTCGGAGATTTAATAATTTCTACTAATAATCTTACAATACCGCATCCTGAGATGCTTAACAGAAAATTTGTTATAGAACCTCTTCTTGAACTTAGTCCTAATTTAAAACATCCGTGTTATAAAAAAAAGATTTCAGAATTAATTGATTTTGAAAAATTGAAAAATCAGGTTATAGAAAAAATTGTAGAAAATAAATGATAAAACAAGATTTTGATATAATTTTACTTTACAACACCTGCTTATACACATCTAAAGCTCAAAATGCCACAAAAGCCGGATCGGCAGGTACGAACGGGTTATAAGATACTGTGTTTGAACCATATATTTAACGATTAAAATCATAAAAATATTTATCTGCAAATTTATTATTTTTTTTCTTTAATCCCTTTATTATATCAATTTGATTAAAGAACATCAATTTAAAAATAAACCAATCTCCAAAAAAATCAAATTTTCTACAAGAAGTTATTATAAATGAATCTGTAATTGTTTTATATTTTAATCCTTTCGTTTTACCATATTTTCTAAGACGTTTTGCAAAATCCAAATCTTCCCCAAACGATAATTCTTCATCAAACCCACCGATCGCATCAAAATCATTTTTATAACACCAGTATAAACCTCCTGATAGTCCAGTTATTAACATTGATAAATCTAATAAAAACCAAGTTAACTTTATGCCCAGCGAATATCTTTCCGGATATACTTTAACTCCTCCGCCTATATATTTTTTTTGCGCTAACAAATTAATAATATTCCTCAGCATATTATCTGTCATCCAACTATCAGCATCAATTGTCACTAATATCTCGCCTGTAGAATATTTTACGCCATGATTTCTAATTTTTGATAAACATCTGCTTTCGTCTAAAATCGTAATTGCTCCGTATTCTTTCGCGATTTTTTCTGTCATATCAGTACATCGATTCAATACTACAATAATTTCAATATCAATATGTTGAGGTACGTTTGCATTCTTAATTGATTCTAAACATTTTCTTATATTTTTTTCTTCATTGTTTGCTGGTATTATTATTGAAATTTTCATTGTTTTATTAAATATTTTCTTTTCTCAAATATCGTATAATATTTTTACACTAGATTATAAAATTGGATTATCCATTGCGGGATTTTGAATTCAGCATATTTGAAATCCATATAAATCCTGCGGCTCCAGCCGTTAAATCCGTAATTAATCTGCCTGCAAAAATTCCTTTTATTCCGGCAAAATAATTTCCGGCAAAGGAAAGAGGCAAAAGCAAAATTATTACCCTAAACAAATTTATTAAAGTAGCATATTCAGGTTTATGAATACCGGTCATAAGAAAACCGCTGTATCTGTGGATTTCCATCATCCCATATCCGAACGACACAATTCTGATGTAAAGAATAAATATTTCTGAAACTTTAGGGTCGACCGTAAAAAGACGAGCGATAATTGGAGCCATAAAAAAAAATATACCGGCAATACAGGCTCCGTAAATGAAGGCGAATTTTGTTGAATAGCTTTTAGCTTTTTTTATTCTTATATGTTTCTCGGCGCCGTAATTCTGACTTACAAACGGAATTAAAGACATTCCAAGCGCCATCGGAATTACAAACGCAAGCATTTCAACTCTGCTCGCCGCGCCAGCCGCAGCTACGGCTTCGCGACCATAGCCGCTTATAAGTTTGGTTATTACCGCAGATGAAACAGGCATTAAAATCATACTAATACTGCCGGGTATTGCAAATCTCATAATTTGCTTAAAAGATTCTTTAAATAAATTAAATTCGATATGTTTCAATCTAATTAATTTATATTTAACGCCTAAAATATAGAATAGCCACATACAGGATAAAATTTGCGCTATTACCGTGGCTAAAGCCGCTCCGAGAATTCCAAGTTCTGGAAATCCAAACCAGCCGAATATCATTATCGGATCAAGAATGCAATTCAGCGCCGCGCCCATTACCATAAAACCGCTCGCAGCTTTTGAATCTCCTAATGAAATCAGAACTCCGTTTCCCATAAACGGTATAGCCATAAACGCAGAACCCATATACCACGTTTTCATATAATCCGATATTAGCGGCAGAGTCGCTTTATCTGCTCCAAGTTTTGTAAAAACAGGTTCAATACTCAAATATCCGGCTATTGTCAATACGACTGAAAAAATCAATATTATAATAATTCCGTGAGTTACGATTCGCGACGCTGAATTCTTATCGCCACGGCCGAGTTCGCTCGAGGTTACCGCTGTTACTCCAGTCCCTACTCCGCCTGCGATAAAAGTAAGAAATATTACGACTGGAAATGAAAAACCCATAGCCGCAAGCGGTAAAGTTCCAAGTTTTGAAACAAACCACGTATCCGCAAAATTATAAGCATTCATAGCTATGGTTCCGGCAAGCATAGGCAGCGCCATTCTGAACAAAGTTGATTTTACTCCGGATTCAGTTAATTTATTCGTTGGCATTATACCTCAATTACTCCTCAATAATAAAAATATCTATGAACTTTTAATTTTCCAATTGATGTATCAATTACCATCATATCCTAAAATAATAACTTTTCCTTACTATGTAGAAATTGAATTTTCGACCAACAAAAAAGGCCGCTTTTTAAAGCGGCCTGAATTTTATTGAAACGTATTGATAATAATATGTTTAAATGGTGGGCGCTGAGGGGCTCGAACCCCCGACCACCGGCTTGTAAGGCCGATGCTCTCCCAGCTGAGCTAAGCGCCCGAAATTAAGAATTAAATTTATACTTATAAAAATAAAAAAGTCAACAATAATTATTTTTTTTAATGGCTGCCCCGCAAGGATTTGAACCTCGACAAACGGAGTCAGAGTCCGTCGTGCTACCGTTACACAACGGGGCAATAATTTTTTATTGTGTTTTGTTCTTTGAAAAATCAAAGATTAAATAAATTT
>JAGOBX010000340.1 GCA_017999075.1 Candidatus Babelota bacterium
TTTTAAACGTATCTCCTTTTAGAAATACAATCGTGATTGCTGAATTAACAGGTTCTGAAATTATCTGTATGCTCGAATTTGCTGTAAAAATAGGCGCTTTAATCGGAGGTTGGCTCCATACATCAGGTCTGACTTGCGATTTCAGAGGTAAGAACGTAAGGAATATTCTTATAAACGGAGAAAAACTTGTTTCGGATAAGATTTACACCCTTAGCACAACTGATTATATAGTTTCAGGCGGTGATGGATACAGTATGTTTTCTAATAAAAAATTAGTGCAAACAGGTTTTCTGCTTACTGATGTCATAAGTGATTTTTTCAAAAAAAATATTTTATTAAAATCGTATGACTCAAATAAGCGAATAATCCGTGATTAGTTTATTGGTTAAAATTTAAAATTATATTTTATCAGTTATATGTTTGTAATTTTTGAAGTATTAAATTTTTTTCGTAAAGAGTCAGAAGAACTGAATAAAAAGCTTCTAATTATATTAATAATGTCCGGTTTCTCTAACTCTACAATTCTGGCTTCTATAAATGCGGCTGCGCAGCACTTTGAAAACAAACTGACAATTTCTATTTTTTTTATCACTTTTTTCCTATCACTGGCCGCATATTATTTTTTTCAAAAAAAATACCTCAATTCAATGAATATTATTATTGAAAATGTAATAGTAAATATTCGTGAAAAACTCTGCAGGAAGGTAAGATCATCAGATTATTATTCTATAGAACAGGCTGGCCAGGCGCAGCTTCTTACAAGAATTACCAAAGACACAAATATAATCGGAAAAACCATGCCGCTTATTATAAGCGCGGTACAGTCAACAACTCTCCTGATATTCGGTATGATTTATATACTTTATCTTTCAACATACATTTTTTTACTGTTGGTCGGAATATTGATAATTGCAGTTTTTATTTTCATTTTTTATATCAGAATAGGCAAACAGCTTTACCAGACTGCAGACATAAGCATAGTAAAAATGTGGGGGGATGTTCTTCATTTATTTCATGGATTTAAAGAGGTTAAATTAAATTCAAAACGAAGCGAAGAAATAATCGATACTATAAGCAGCAGTTCCAAAAATGTTAGGGATAAATGCATTGAAGCCATGAAAATGTATTACGACAATGAAATTTTCATCATCACTGTTTTTCTTCTAATGGCCGGATTTGTAACTTTTCTTTTTCCTGTATTCGTTCCCATGGACAAAGAAATTCTGTTAAAAATAGTCGCAGCTCTGTTTTTTCTGCGCGAACCCCTAACTTTATTTCTAAAAGCTATTCCTATGACCATTCAAGCAAGCGTCGCAATAAATAATATAAAAATTCTTGAAGATAAACTTGAAAATATTTCAAACAAATACCAGTGTGAAGAATTTAAGTTAACCGAACGTTTTCAAGATTTCAATAAAATAACTTTACAAAATCTAAAATTCAGATATAAGTCCATTGAGGATGACAAACTTTTTGAAGCAGGACCTTATAATCTTACCATTAAAAAAGGAGAATTGATTTTCATTGTGGGCGGAAACGGCAGCGGAAAATCCACTTTTTTAAAAATGCTGTCTTATCTATATTACGCAGATGCAGGTTCAATAAAATTAGACGACGAATATATAACTCAGGCCAATGCTCAAAGATACCGGGAAATGTATTCTACGGTATTTTCAGATTTCCATTTATTTGACCGGTTGTTTGGGATTCAAAATATTGACGAAGACGAAGTAAACGATCTTCTCGTTAAAATGCAAATAAATCACAAAGTATCGTTCGAAGAAAACAAATTTTCAACAAAGAACTTATCAACCGGTCAAAAAAAAAGGCTTGCTTTTATAATAGCGTTATTGGAGGATAGGCCCATATATATTCTTGACGAATGGGCAGCCGAACAGGATCCGGAATTCAGAAATCATTATTATACTGAAATACTCAAAGAATTAAAAGAAAAAGGTAAAACATTATTAGTTGTCACGCATGATGACAGGTATTTGCATTGCGCTGACCGCATATTAAAAATGGAATTTGGTAAAATCGAGGAAATATAATGAAAAACGAAGAAAAAATTGAAAAAGTAAAAATTTCGAATGACCGAATAATAGACGAAAAAGAAATTAAAAAAGTAAGCAGAAAGGAAAAAATAAAAAAATTCCTATTCAGGCATATTAGAAATCTGGTGATAATATTGTTCCTTTTAATTTTGGTATTTGCAGTGTTCTATAATAGAATTGTTATAAATATTTATTCAGGACAAGCAGGAGTTTTATGGAAAAGATTCGGAGGCGGAACAGTTGTTGATCAGGTTTATGGAGAGGGAATTCACTTCATAAGTCCTCTAAACAAAATGAATGTTTATAATCTGCGTTTTCAGATAATCAATGATTATATTGATGTGCTTACTGTCAACGGTTTAACTGTCCGCGTTAATTTTGCCATCAGATTTCATCCCAATAAATATTTATTGGGATTACTGCATAAATACGCCGGTCCTGATTATCAGGAAACAGTAGTTAAATCAGAAATAAAATCAGTCATCAGAAAAGTGGTAGGGCCATATAAACCTGAAGAACTATACGCAGCTCAAAAGGCTATTGTCGAACAAATTCAAAACGACGCAGCAATAAGAATAGGCGAACGTTTTGTCAAAGTTGATGTTGTTATGATTAAAAGCCTGGAACTTCCTAAAAAAATAAAAGAAGCTATTGAAGAAAAACTAGAACAGCAGCAAAAATTCCAAGCTTATGAATTCCGTCTTGCAACTGAAAAAAAAGAACTCGAGCGTAAAACAATAGAGGCTGAAGGCCATAAAATTTTTCAGGAAAAATTCGGTATGGATATTGATAAATATTTAAAATGGAGGAGTATTATGGCTGCTGAAGAAATCGCCAAATCTCCTAATGCAAAAGTTATAATCACCGGCCCGGGAAAAGATGGAATTCCAATAATTCTCGGCGGAAACTAATGAAAACTTTTTTTTAATAATAATTTTTTTTTGGAGGAAGGATTATGTCAGAAGAAATTAAAAACAATGAAGTTGAAGACGTTCAAGCTCAAGGTGAAGAATCTTCAAAACTCGCACAGGCCAATTCAAAAGTTACACGCTATGTGCTTTGGTCAATGGGAGCAGGAGTTATACCTGTGCCTATAGTTGACATGATGGCAATTACAGGTGTGCAGTTGAAAATGATTTCTGAAATAACTGCTGTTTACGAAGTGCCGTTTTCAGAAAATATGGCTAAATCTTATATTACTGCTTTAATCGGTTCTGTTCTTCCTGGTTCTCTTGCAGCCAGCGGATTTGGTTCTTTAATAAAAGCTATTCCCGGAATAGGTTCTTTTTCAGGAGCAGTCAGCCAGTCATTATTGGCCGGTGCCATTACCTTCGCTATTGGAAAAGTTTTTGCCGCGCATTTTGAAATGGGCGGAAACTTGCTCAATTTCAACGTTGACAAGTCTAAAACTATTTTCAAAGAACAATTTGAAAAAGGTAAAGAAGCAGTAAAAAAAATGACTGCAGGTAAAAAAGACAAAGCTGAAGCAAAACAAGAAAAATAATCTTGGGATTTGCAGGCTGACTAATAATTTAAAAAAAGTATGGACTGTCTAATAAGTTGAAAAAGCAACTCAAATCTCAGGATTTGAGAAAAATAAAATAGCTTATAAAAAAATATGTTAATCAATGCAGAGCATTGTTCTAGATTGACAAATTCAACTTATTAGTCAGTTTCATTTATAATTTGAAACAAAAATTACTTGCCAAAATTTTTTTTGTTTTTTTTGGTGGGAATCATTGTTAGATTTAAGGGATATTATATGTTTATAAATATGGATTTATTCTATTATGTAAAAAATGAATCCAAAGATTTCAACAGGAAACTTCTGTTTCTTATTGCCGGTTCAGGTTTAACAAATGCGCTAATACTTATAGCTATTAACACTGGCGCGCAGTATTCGGAAAAATTAAATTCAAGCATAAAATATCTTGTATTATTTATTTTTTCCATCATTTTATATTATTTTACTCAAAAAAAATATTTTTTAAAACTTAATGTTATTACTGAAAGTTTTATAGCAAAAATACGGGAAAGTTTATGCAATAAAATGAGACAAGGCGATTATCATTCAATAGAACAATTCGGAGAAAGTTATCTTATTTCAAGAATAACAAAAGAAACTGAAAACATCGGCAGAGCTACAGCTCAGATAATTTTAGGGCTTGAATCAATGATTCTAATTGTTGCAGGAATGCTTTATATATTATATCTTTCTACAACTGCATTTATTCTAAATATAATTATATCTGCAATTGGGATTTCTGTTTATTTCTATTATGATAAAATTTTCGTAAAAAAATACGAAAAATCAATTCAGATGGAAACAAATCTATATAAAATTATACTTCATATGTTTAAAGGTTTTAAAGAAATAAAAATTAACAGCAAAAAAAACAATGATATTTTTTCAGATTTCTTGACGACATCCCAGTCCGCAAAAGATAATAAAATTGATGCCGGAAATATTTTCAATGATAACAGAATATATG
>JAGOBX010000341.1 GCA_017999075.1 Candidatus Babelota bacterium
TTAAAAAAATAAAGTCAATAATTTTTTTTGGTTTAATAAATATTTTTTAATTATCAATTTTTATTTTTTTGACAAAAACAAAACATTCTATGAAAAATTAAAAATCAAAAATACGCCGCTGAAACATTGTATTTTCAATGCAGCAGCGTATTTTTGATTTTTATCCTAAATCATAATTCAGAAATAATTAAAAACTTAACGTTTCAAGCTCAATAATTCCTGAATCATTTGGTCTTCAGTTTGAATAGTTCTTGAATTTGCCTGAAAACCGCGTTGAGTAGTTATCATAGTTGTAAATTCCATAGCCAAATCAACATTTGACTGTTCAAGATTTCCTGAAGCAACTGCTCCGCGTCCGCCTGTGCCTGCAACTCCGATTCTCGGATTGCCGCTATTGCTTGTAACTCTGTATAATGAACCGCCTTGTTTTAATAAACCGCCTTCATTGTTAAAATTAGCAAGAGCTATCTGCGCTATATCTCTTGAGTAACCATTATCATAAAGTCCGGTTATCATACCAAAAGCATCAATAGCAAATTCTGTCAAAGTTCCTTTAGAATAACCGTTTTGACTGTATAATTCAGCATCGCTCGTTGAAGCATATTGTACAAGTTCATTGAAATCAGGAGTTATAAAATTAGGATTAGCTCCTTCTCCTGGAAGCGGTGCTCCGCCCCAGTCAGATGGATCAAAATATATCCCCTGAATATCTACCGGCCCTGTCGGAGATGGAGTGTTTAATCCAACTTCTGATTTAAAAGTCAATGAACTGCCTGGATCGTATGTTCCGTCAGCTTTAAAAGCTATCAAACCATATCCCGCAAGAGATACATTATTCGGATCGTCAGGAGTCGGATCTTTTATTGACCACATCCATAAATTCGTCGATTTTCTTTCAAAAGTTACAGGCAGATTGTGAGCTTTTCCCAATGAATCATATACGTCTATATTAGCTACATATTGATATTCATCCACATTGTTCATTGTTGTAGTTACAGGATTTCCTCCAAGAGCTATTCCTGTATATGCGCTGCCTCCATCATATTCATATTGAAACGCTGTATCTCCGGCTGTAGCGCTTTCTGTAGTATTCGGAGTGAAAGTTATAGGGTCTGCTCCTGTCAAACTCCCGCTCGGTATAAATATTTCTGTTACCCAGCCGCTTGAATCTTTGACTCTGAAAAAGTCTCTATGTCCAGGCTGTTCTGAAACTGATTTATGTGTAGAAAAATAAAATGAATCATTCGCCTGAAAAACTCCTGCCCAGTTTGACCACGGAATTTTGATTGTTTCATTTCCGATAGAAGCAACATCATCAGTACCGCCGTCATCAGTTCCAAAATATGCTGTTGCTGATTTTATTCCTTTTTCAAAATCAAGATCATCTTCAACTGACTGATTAGTAACTAAATCTGTCCAGTTTACACCATCAGTAGTTTTTGATAATGTGTATGTTGTGGCTGTGTTAAACGTAATTCTATAGTTTGCAGGAGCGGGACTTATTTGAGTTGTTGTAAAATCTACATATGAACCTGCAACTACATTTGTTGAATCCCACGCTGATTGAGGAATATAAATTCCAAACGCGTTAAAACTCGGGTTTCCTGCTCCTATTTTCCCGGTTCCCATAACTTGATTCGTAGAACGGTCTATAACAGAATAATTTATGTTGTTAACGTCTGTTATAACATCTTCAATTTTAATTCTGTACTGTACTGCCGGATTTACAAAACCATCAACCATAACATGAGGATCATTAGGATTTGCAGGATTGAATACAAGATTAGCCGCATCCCATGTCGGAGTGGTTGATCCGGTTACTGTAGCTGTATCTATCTTGACTGATGAATTAAGACTTACTCCTAAAAGCGATCCGCTGTCTTCGTCATTAGTATTTGCTGCAATCGGCAATGAAGCTACTATTGAAGGCCAGTCATCTTCAGCTTTCGGTCTTTCTGTCGGCAGATTCAATAACTGATTGTACTCTGCTGTAGTATCTGATGCGCTTGTTGAAAAAACAATTGTGTCGCCTTTTGACGCTTCTCCTGTCCAATCAGAAGCCAGTATTGTTACCTGTCCATACATCTTTCTGTCTGTGCCTGCGCCTGTAACATATGTAAACACACAGTTTGTCGTTACATCACCGATATTATTAGTTAAATCAGCATTGTTTGCATCTTTTCCAGGAACAGGTAAAGTGCTCCATGTTGAACCATTATCTGTTGATATAAAAACTCTGTATTTTGTGGTGTCGTCCTGATCAAATTCAACTTTCCACTGTGCTGATGAAGCATTAAACTGATTACGGACATCAACTTTTGATAAACCTATATTGCCAGGTCCATTTGTAGAAGATGATACTGGAATGCTTGCATTAACTACGCCTTCAGCGTTTGTATTAATGTAACTACCTATTACTTTTCCGTTAGAATCAAGTTTAATTATTCCTTCAGCCGCTCTTCCGGTATTAGCATCTAAAACATCGTCTCCTACTTTATATCCTGCAGGAGGATTTTCAGCCCAGGTTGCGCGCCATATATAATAAGGTTCCGTAGGATGGGTGTGTTCAAATTCTATCTTAACTTTACTGGTGTTAACTGCTCCGTTATCTCCAGTTGACCATTCAAGAACCATCGGTTCTATAGCCATTTCACTTTGAGAATTCAAATTTCCGCTGAACTGAACCGAAGTAGTAGCTTTAGCAGGAATCACATCTCCAACTTTTATCTGAATATCTTCAATTGATTTTGTAGTGGTGTTTACTCTGTATTCTCCGGTTACAGGATCTAATTCCGCCTGCCACCCTTGAACTTTTAATCCCGGAGCATAACATAAAGTTCCTGCTGCATCTAATTCAAAATGACCGTTTCTTGTATAATACTGCGCATTGCCGTCTTTAATTACAAAATATCCACTCCCCTGAACAGCGCAATCCAATGTTCTGTCTGTTCTCTGCATTGAACCTTGTCTTGTATCTCTTGTTATAGATCCTACTGTAGTTCCTAATCCTATCTGTTGCGGGCCTGTGCCGCCTGTTTCTCCTTCAGGTCCATGTGCTATCTGCATTAACTGACTCATAAAATCAGTAAAAACAACATCCGTTTTTTTGAATGCTGTTGTATTTATATTGGCGATGTTATCTCCGATTACATCCATCTTTAACTGGTGGCTCTGTAATCCGCTAACACCTGACCATAAACCTCTCATCATAAAAAATCAACTCCTTCTCATTTCTGTTTTTAATTTGTTTTACAAAAATATCTGATTATATTATACCGGTTCAATCAATCGCCGGTATTGAGAAGGCTTCTCTTTCGAGTCCAGCCTTCGATTTTTTAAAACTGTTTAAGTCTTAAAAACATTACGCTAAAGCGTACTTCTTCTCAATTTATTATTTGTTCATTTGAACTCATAACCTTACTTCATCACTCAAACTCACGCCAGCACTGCGCTGTCAATGTTTGTAAACACATTTTCTTTCAATGTTTCGCCGGTTATAACGGTTATAACTGTATTGTTTTTTACGCTGACAACCATTGCCACATCGTCAAGAAGAACTAATGTTTCTTTAGCTCCTTTTGCGCGGGCGCGGTCAACCGCGTCATTCAGACGCTGAACTTTTTCAGCATCAAGTTCTATATTTCTATTTACTAACCGTTCTTTTGCATGACCCGAAAATTTTATTTTGCTGTCGTCTAAAGCCGACTGTAAAATTTTTTCAAACGCATCTCCGGAAATACTTCCGGTTTTGCTGCCTGCTGTCGAGTCTTTTTTAACCGGCGCGCTTATTATCGGTTGATACGTATTAAAATTCAACCGTTCGCCAGTAATCATTTTATCCACCTCCGATTTTATTATTCACTTACAACCGGAATACTGGTTTCTGTCACCTCGCTGAGTTTCACAGATTTGCCGTCGATTGTGTACAACACAGGTTCAGAACCCGATAAATCTATCCTTGATACTACTCCTGATACTTCTTCAACAGATGTCGAACCTCCTGAAGTCGTAATAATTTCCGCTTCAATCTGGGTGCCTAATAAATTTAATACGCTCATATTCCCGGATACCTTAGCGTAACTCTCCATTGTAGTATTAAGATTTTGAATCTGTTCCAAAGAACTGAATTGCGCCATCTGCGCTATAAACTGATCATTGGACATTGGATTCAACGGGTCCTGATATTTCAACTGCGTTGCAAGCAATTGCAAAAACTGGTCTTTCCCGAGAGACGCTGAATCAGTTTCCTTATTCGTTGATGTCCCTTCCGACATATAATTATTTGCTTTATATCCCGTAATTTCCATAATAGTTAACCTCCATTTTAAGTTTAACCGGAAATTTGCCCGCTTTTTAAAACAGACAAATTTTCGGTTAAGCTATATAACTGACAGTACTGTACCGTTTGTCAACATAAATATTGCTCATAATTTCAGATGCAGAGTCAGTTATAATATTTTCCGCATCATCATTTTTAGACCTGCGCTATAAACTGATCATTGGACATTGGATTCAACGGGTCCTGATATTTCAACTGCGTTGCAA
>JAGOBX010000007.1 GCA_017999075.1 Candidatus Babelota bacterium
GCCTTCAATATCCTGAATAAGATCACCGAAACTGTCGCGTAAAAATTCATTTTTATTTTTATCAAATTTAAAAGTTATGCGTTCTCCATTTTTATCCGAAATGTATTCTGATTTATAATTTATAACAGTTTCAATCATAGATAAAGGCGCCGGATCAAGTGCGCTTTCAACACGGCCTATTTTACCTACTGTTTCATCAATTTCAGGAATTGATTTTATCGCAATATTAAGTTTTTTTAAAGTATCTGCAGCTTCGCCTATTGACGCATGAGGCATAGTTGTAGGCATATATAAATATGATCCTTCGTCAAGGGACGGCATAAACTCTTTACCCAACCCTGGAAATTGGTGATTGAAAAATGACCATGCACTATTAGTTTCAACTGCTATTTCGGAAATTCCTGCTTTTGTCAAAACCCATGGAATAAAATTAAATATCCTGCCGAATCCAAGCCATACAGTCATTCCGAACAGTATAATAAAAATCGGAATTGATAAAAATAATAATTTATTATTTAAGCACCATCTTAATATCGGCACATAAAATTTCTGTATGATATAAAAAATTACAAACAACGAAATACATACCAAAATTACTGCTGCTGTATTTTTAATCAATCCCTTATCAGGTCCAAGCGGCATCCAATGTTTTGACAATAAAATAAATACTATAAATATTACTGAATAGTTTACAATATAGTTTAATAATTTTTTAATTTTATTACTTGTATAAGATTCTAAAATATTATCTATAGACAACGCAATTATAATCAGTCCGGCCCACCAAAAAAACTTTATGCATATAATAATTCCCAGAAGTATAACACAAAAATTAAATACCCTTTTTAATACACGACTCCTTATCTTGCCAGTAAATAAAACATGTGCAAGCGGCGGAATTAAAGTGAGCGCAACAATTACTGAAGCAATAAGCGCAAATGTTTTAGTATAAGCAAGCGGTTTGAACAATTTTCCTTCCGCTCCTTCCATCATAAACACAGGCAAAAAACTAATTACAGTTGTTGAAATAGCAGCCAACAAAGCCGAACCTACTTCAGATGCTGCTCTGAAAACTACTTGTATTTTTGGTTCTTCCGGCGGGGCGGCTTCAAGATGTCTGAGAATATTTTCACAAATAATTATTCCCATATCAACTATTGTCCCGATAGCTATCGCAATTCCTGACAATGAAACAATGTTGGCATCAACTCCAAAAATTTTCATGCCGATAAAACTCATAAGCACAGCTAACGGCAATACTGCTGAAATCAGCAACGAACTTTTCAGATGCAGTACCATCAATAAAATTACAATAATCGTTATTATGATTTCTTCGGAAATCGCATTCTTAAGAGTTCCTAAAGTTTCCTGAATTAATCCGGTTCTGTCATAAAATGGAATAATTTTAACCGAACTTACAGTGCCATCAGCCAAAGTTTTAGCAGGCAATCCCTTTTCAATCTCAGTCATTTTCAATTTTACATTTTTTATTACTTCTAAGGGGTTCGCTCCGTAACGGACGACAACTACTCCGCCTACAGCTTCGTTTCCATGTTTATCTAAAACTCCATCGCGGTATGCTGGTCCAAACGATACCTGCGCGATATCTTTAATTCTGATCGGAATATTATTATTCACCCGTACAACCGCTTTTTCAATATCTTCAAGACTTTTAATAAATCCAAGTCCTCGTATAACATATTCCGCTTTATTGATTTCAATAGTTCTGCCGCCAACATCAATGTTTGACATTTTTACAGCATTGTATATTTGTTCAAGCATCACATTATTTGCGTGCATAGCATCAGGGTCAATATCAATCTGATATTCTTTTACAAATCCGCCTATTGATGCGACCTCACTCACTCCCTGTACAGATTGAAGCGAATATCGTACAAACCAATCCTGTGTTGTACGTAATTCCTGTAAGTCCCAACCTCCGGTTGGTTTATTATTTTTATCGCGGCCTTCAAGTGTATACCAAAAAATCTGCCCCAGCGGAGTAGCATCCGGGCCAAGCGCCGGCTTTACTCCGGCTGGTAAAATACCGGCAGGAAGAGAATTTAATTTTTCAAGTATCCTTGTACGAGACCAATAAAATTCAATATCTTCATTAAAAATCACATACACGGTTGAAAAACCAAACATAGAAAAACTGCGTATTGTTTTTACGCCCGGTATACCAAGCAGCGAAACTGTGAGCGGATAAGTTATCTGATTTTCAACATCCTGAGGAGAGCGTCCCATCCAGTCCGTAAATACTATTTGCTGATTTTCTCCTATATTAGGAATAGCATCAACAGCTACAGGATTCCGGTTCAACCATTTTATATCCCAATCAAAAGGTGCTACAATAACACCCCATAATGTGAAAAATAAAATCAGCAGAAATACTACAAGTTTATTCTCAAGACAAAATTTTATAATTTTATCAGTAAAAGTTAGATGTTCATTTTTAAACATAACTCACCAATTTAAAAAAAATAAGAATTATAAATCATTTTATAATTCAATCACTTTTTATAAAAAATATTTATCTAAAATTATTAAATATTATTAGGAAAAACTATTTTTTTATTTCACCGCAGCTTTCCATCGCTTTTCCTAAATATGGATTTTTTATACTAACATTATTCTGCAGCCATTCCGCGCCTTTACCGTCAAATGCCATTGGGCAGTAAACCTTGTAATAATCGGTAATATTATAGTATCCGGTTTCTTTTTCAAGTTTGATAAACAATTGCGATAAATTTTTGAAACCTGTCCTTAACCCTTCAATATTTTCAGCCGAAGATAATTTTGCTATTGTATGATTAAAGTCTTCAAAAATTTGTGTAAAATTATTATATAATTCTGATTTATTTTTTTTTATTAAATTTATTTCAACCGCTAATTTTTTTATTTCAGCAATACTTTGTTTGATATTATCCGCAGCTAACTGTTCCTGTAATTTGAAATAAATTTTAAAAATCGAATTCAGTTCATTTTGATTTTCATGTTTTAAAACATTTTTTTTATTTATCGACTGTTCTTGCTTTTGATGAGCAGTTTCAATTGATGCAACGCCAGATTTCCCAGATAATTTTGTATGTCCGCTGTTGTCAACCGATTTAATTCCTCCGTCTTTATTCATCATACTAGGTTTAGCCTGTATCTGCATTGCGCTGTCAATCTTGAAATTTCCGTTTGTAACTACTTTCTCTCCCTCGCGCAAACCTGAAATTACAGAATAATAATTGCCTGCTTTACGGCCCAGTACAACTTCCCTGCCTTCATAAACAGGCTTTTCATTATTAAAAAGTTCAACATAAACTACTGCTCTGTTTCCTGTTATTAGCGGCGCTGAAGCCGGAATTACAAGCTCTTTTTCCTGATGGCTGTTTGATTTTACAATTGCGCGGACAAACATTTCAGGTTTTAATTTTCCCGCGATGTTATCAATATCAACCCTTATTTTAGCAGTACGTGCCATTGGGTCTATAACAGGGTCAACGAATGAAATTATTCCTTTAAATTTTTCGCCCGGATACGCTTCAGTAGTAAATTCCATACGCTGCCCTTTTTTCACAAAATTCAAATCAGATTCATAAACATCGCATAACGCCCACAATTTTGTCAGATCAGCTATCTCATATAAAGCCATACCAGCTTCAACATACATTCCTTCAGTCGCATTACGTTTTATTACTACTCCAGACACAGGAGATATAACTTTAAAATGAGTTTCAGCTGCTCCTCTTATTTCAATATCCTTAATCATAGCATCGGATAATCCAAGCAGTTTAAGTTTTTCACGCGCAGCACCTGCTAAATCAAGATTAATTTTATTCCCGTCGTTAGGACCTGATTTTCCATATTTTGCATTTTCTGAAAGTTTCAGCGATTCGATAAATTCCACCTGCGCCGCATATAATTCAGGGCTATAAATTAGAGCAAGCGGATCGCCCTTTTTTACAGACTCTCCTGTAAAATTTATATAAATTTTTTCAAGTCTCCCTGATATCCAGGCTGATATCACTTTAAATAAAGTCTCATTATAATTTATTTTTCCAGTAACCCTCATTTCATAATCTATATTCCTGCGTTTAACCGTATCAGTCATAATTTCAGCTAATTTTACTGCAGATTCAGAAAAACTTATCTGATTCAATCCAACTTCTATATCGTCAGAATGCGCCAAGATCAATTCCATTCCACAAATCGGGCATTTGCCAGGAGTATTGCGTTTTATCTGAGGATGCATAGAGCAAGTCCATATTTGTCCGTTCTTGTTTTTTCCATCAGTATGGTTTAGATGTTCAGCTTTTTCAATTTTACCTGAATGCTTATTAGCCGCATCGTTGCCGGGAAAAATTTTGATAACCGCAACAATAATAATTACCGACGCAAAAAATAAAAACATTTTTTTTAACGTCTTCATAAATTGACTCCTTGCTCCAAAATTATTAATCAATTTTATTAATTCCCAAGAAGCATTTCAATTTCTGCAAGCATTTTATTATATTCAGTTTTCATCTGCTCAAACATAATATTAAACTCAAGGTATATTTTAAAATTTTCAATTAAATCTTTAAAATCAGCTTTATTGGTTATATAATCATTTTTTATAATTTCTATAGCCTGCTGACTTTTGGGAATAATGGAATCCTGGTATAATTTAATTTTTTTCTCTGAAATTGCAAGGTTGGAAACTGCATTTTTCAATTGTGAAAGCAATTCATTGGAAATATCTAATCTTTCCGCTTCCAATGCTTCTTTCATATTTTTACGTTCGTCAACCATAGCTGAAAGTTTTTTTCTCCAAACCGGAAGTTTTATTGAAAACATTAACGTCAATGTATTTTCAGTCTGATCTGCAGAAAGCATTTCTCCATCTTCTTCAGCTTTCATTGTTTCATATTCAAGCCCTGCCATTAAATCGGGAACATATTCTTTATTTGCAAGCTCAATCTTTGCAGATGCAGATTCAATTTTAAAATAATAGGCTTTTATTTCAGGATTAGATTCCAATACCATTTTCTGCATTTCTTCCTCAGAATAATTAATTTTATTTACATCCAATGTTATGGGTAAAATTATTGATTCAGAATCATTCCGGTTAAGCAGCTTGTTGAATTTATAAACTAATGGTTTCAACATTTCTCCATACACTTCGAAATCATTGCTAAGTTCGTCAATCTGAATCTGTATTTGAATTAAATCAGCGTAATTGCTTTTAGCAGTCTTATATTTAGCAGATAAAACAGCTGCTATGCTTTTTAATAATTCTATATTTTCAAAAGTTAATTTCCGCTGTTTGATTAAATAATATATGTCAAAATATATGTTTTTAATTTGAAATATCAGTTTTCTTTTTTCTGTTTCCAACATTTGTAAAAATTCATCAGCTTTAAATTCTGTAATTTTTTTTTCAAGTTTTAGTTTTGAAGTAAGGGGAAATTCCTGTGATAGCAAAAACTTATGTTTGCGCTGGTCAATGTCGGAAATATTGTAATTATAAGAAAATACAGGATCCATAAGAATACCTGAAGATGTTATCTCTGCACGCGCTGCTTTTAATTCTGAAACAAGCTTAATTATTTTAAAATTATTTTTTAAAGCAATATTTTTATAATCTTCCAGCAGTTCTCTCTGATTATTAATATCGCTTAACTTGACAAAAATATTGTTCTCGCATTTGCCTGCATCCGGCATTATTATAATCATAATTATAATAAAAAATATTAAAAATATAATTTTGTGAAAATATTTTCGCATATCAAATATTTACTCCTATTTTTTTCAGTATAAATATTTGTAAATAATATAATGCTGTCATAACAATTAAAGATAAAAATAACGAAAAATAAAAATTAATTTTAAACTTTAAAAATAACGGCAAAACTAAAAAAAAACTCAGAGAAGGTATTACCAGCCAGAATATGCTGTAAGACAATTTCGATATTTTATCAATGTCTTTGGTTTCAATATACATCCATATTATTGCCAGCAATGATACAAGAGGTAATGAAGCCAAAGTTCCTCCGATTAAGCTTGAACGTTTTGAAATTTCAGAGATTGTAGCTATCATTAAAGCTGATAATAAAATTTTAAATATTAAATAATACATAAATATTAATTCCTAATTTTTCAATTTTAGTTTCATTCCGCATTTAACGCATTTGCCAGGTTTATCTGAAATTATTTCCGGATGCATCGGACAAGCATAAATAGTTTTTTCTTTTTTTCCGGATTCGATCGGCTTGTATGCTTTTTGATAATATTTATCGAAATCTTTACTTACTGTTTTTAAACAATATTCGCAGCATACATATACTTTTCTATTATTTTTTTCAATATATAATTTTTTATCAACAGCTCCTCCCATTACAGGACATGTATCATTTATATTCATAACATCAGTATCTGCAATCAATTCTGTTTTTTTAATATCATTTTTTTTTTTCATAAGATTGTTTTTATCCTCAGAAATTACTTCTGATGTTAAAATAATTGAAAAATAAAAGATAAAAATCATGATAAAAAATAAATTTTTCATAGGACATTCCTTCCTTATTCATAAATTTCGCAAGAAAAACGCAAAATGTTTTATTTCACGTTTTTCTTGATATTAGAATTTAAACTTTTTCAAGAGACTGCTTTAAATCTTTTATTATATCATCAATATGCTCTATCCCTATTGATAATCTTATTAAATCAGGTGTTATTCCTCCACGTTCCTGATCCTCATCGCTCAGTTGAGAATGTGTTGTGGTCGACGGATGGATAGCTAAGCTTTTCGCATCGCCTACATTCGCAAGATGCGAAAATAGTTTCAGGTTTTCTATAAACTTCTGACCTTCAGGTTTTCCTCCTTTTATTCCGAATACTACCATCCCTCCAAAACCGCGTTTTAAATATTTTTTTGCCGTTCCGCAATTTGAATCTGAACATCCTATAATTCCAGGATATTTTACCCATTTGACTTTAGGATGACTGTTTAAAAATTCAGCAGCTTTCAGTGCATTTTCAGAATGACGTTCCATCCGAAGCGCTAATGTTTCGATTCCTTGCAGAAACATCCAAGAATTATCTGGGGATATGCATGCGCCAAGGTTTCTTAAAGGAACCAGCCTCATTCTCAGTATAAATGCAAGCGGTGATAGAAGTCCTAAATCATGTGCATATTTCAATCCATGATAACTTGAATCAGGTTCGTTATATAATTTAAACTTTGGATTCTTCCAATTAAATTTTCCGGAATCCACCACAATTCCTCCTATTGCAGTTCCATGACCTCCTATCCATTTAGTTAATGAATGTACTACTATATCAGCTCCGAATTCAATAGGACGAATAAGATAAGGTGTAGTAAACGTGGAATCCACTATTAACGGAAGTTCATATTTATGCGCTATTTCAGCAATTTTTTCTATATCAGGAACTTCCAATCCTGGATTTCCTATTGTTTCAATAAAAACTGCACGAGTCTTATCTGTTATAGCTCTATCAAATTCTTCAGGATTAGCAGGATTTACAAATTTTGTTTTTATTCCGAATTGAGGAAGTATATCATTGAACATAGTATACGTTCCTCCGTATAAATTGTTTGCAGATACAATTTCTTCTCCTGCAGACAATATATTTATAATAGAATAATATATTGCGGAGGTACCTGATGCAAGAGCAAGTGCTGCGGCTCCGCCTTCAAGCGCTGCAATCCTTTTTTCAAGTATATCTGTTGTAGGATTCATAAGTCTTGTATAAATATTTCCTAATTCTTTTAAAGCAAAAAGGTTTGAAGCGTGTTCCGTATTTTTAAAAACATACGAACTTGTTCTGTAAACAGGAACTCCTCTTGACAAAGTATCAGAGTCAATCTTGTGTCCATAATGCAAAGCATTAGTTTCAAATTTTAAATTTTCTAAATTTAATTCTGTCATTTGTATCACCTCTTTATTGTTTTAATATATGCTATGTACAAAATGTGTTCTCTATTTTTTACATATCACATTTTTTTAATATATATAATTTAATGACGCCTATTTTGCTTCTATTCTTCTTCAAACAGCCATGTGCTTAAATATCTTTCTCCAGTGTCAGGCAAAATAACTACTATAATTTTTCCTTTATTTTCAGTTCTTTTTGCCAATTCTAAAGCTCCTGCCATAGCTGCTCCTCCTGATATTCCGGTTAATATACCTTCTTTTTTAGCAAGTATCCTTGCAGTTTTACCAGCCTGTTCTTCATTTATTTTTATAATTTCATCTATTATTTTAGCGTTTAATACTGCTGGAACAAATCCGGCTCCTATCCCCTGAATCTTATGAGGACCAGGGGTTCCTCCTGATAAAACAGGAGATTTTTCAGGTTCTATGGCCACAGTATAAATTTTTTTTCTTTTCTTTATGGTTTCTGAAATTCCTGTTATTGTTCCTCCTGTTCCGACTCCTGCCACCAATATATCTATCCTGCCTTCAGTATCTGCCCATATTTCTTCGGCAGTAGTTTTTCTATGGATTTCAGGATTTGCAGGATTATCAAACTGCTGGGGAATAAAAGAATTTTTAATTTCCTTATGCAATTCTTCCGCTTTTTGAATTGCACCTTTCATTCCTTTTTCTCCAGGAGTCAACACAAGTTCAGCGCCGAATATTTTTAAAAGCTTTCTTCTTTCTATACTCATAGTTTCCGGCATGGTTAATATTAATTTATAACCTTTTACTGCGCAAATATAGGCAAACCCTATTCCGGTGTTTCCGCTTGTAGGTTCAATTATCGTGGTGTGACTGTTCAGTATTCCTTTTTTTTCCGCATCTTCAATCATAGCAAGCGCTATACGATCTTTTACACTTGATAACGGATTGAAGAATTCAAGCTTTACGAAAATATCGGCAGGCAGATTTTCAGTCAACCGGTTAATTCTCACAAGCGGTGTTTTTCCAATAAGTTCTGTTATATTTTTTGCTACTTTCATATAAGCACCTCCAAAACACTACAATTTCTATGGTTTTAGTAGTATATATAAGTTGTATTTTTTTGTCAATAGTTTTTTTTAATTTTTTATTTATTCTTTTTCAACAATGTTTGATGCGCGTAAAATTGATTCATTATTTTTAATTTCAAATATTACTGTTTGATTTTGTTTTAAAGTTTTGAACTTCCCTGCACCTTTGTATTTAATATCTGAATAATGAAAAAAAATAGGTTCTGAATAATCAGAATTATCTATTGGAATAATATAGCCGAATCCTTTAATATTATCAAAGGATAATATTTTTCCGGTAAGCAATATTTTTTTTTTTGAAATAATCATATATAATACAATAATAATATAATTCTAAAAATATTTGCAAGAATATATTTTTAAGAAAAAGTTGTATTTTTAATTTATCAATTTTTTAACGGAGTTAATTAAATAATTTTACAACTTATCAATTACATTTGCATTTTGAGTGATAATTTTTCCTTCTCTAAGGATTTTTACTTTTACAGCAGTTCCTATTTTAAGCGAATTCAAGATCACCTGATAATCAGTTAAACTTGATAATTTAATATTATTTATTTCGAGCAAAACGTCATCTTTAACAAAAATTTCAGAGTTGATAACTTTTTTTATTATCAGGTTTCCGTAAATTGAACCCTGTTCAACTATAATTCCCAAATAAGGATATGCGAGATAACCAAGATTGACTTGTTTTTCTAATATTGTATTAATGAGTTTTAAAATATTTTCTTCCTCAAATGTTCTGAATTGTTTGGAAGCCATAAGATTTTTTAGTGCGGCATATTCATCTATTGCTTTTTTCCAATATTTTAAATATTTATACGTATTTGCGGATGATAAACGGAAATAAATCAGAGAAGCAGGATCATATTTTTCATTGAGCAATTTTTCTTGAAATTGTTTTACAAGCATATACGCGTTATTATAATCTGAAACAGTGCCATCTTCTTTTAAATAACTTTCTATCAATAAAGAAATTATTAAAGGAATATATTCATTTTTACCTGCTGAAATAATAGCGTAAGAATAATCTCTGTATTGTTTTAATAAATTGTCGTAATTGAATGACTTTTCCGAAGCATAAAGAAAATATTTAGTCATACATCCTAAAAGTTCAATATTGTTTTTATAAAAACTTTCATCATATTTTTCAATAAACGATTTTATTAATTCATCGGTTTTTTTAAAATTTTCTGATTTATATGTATAAATAATTCTGTATTTTAAATTTATATCAGCGCAATTGTAAGCTGTAATTTTGTTCCAGTTTTGAATGTAATTTTTTATATGAGCGGATATATCCGTAAAATCGCTGTAAACTTCTTCCCAAATTTTAAGCTTCCCAAGAACAGTATTCCATTCATTTTGTATTAAATGAATATCAATAATATATGTCATTATTGTCTTTATATATTCGCTATTTTCAATTGACGGTTTTACAAACTGCAGAGCTCTGTCAAAATAAATATTTGCAGAAATAAGATTGTTGTTTAATAAATGAACAGTTGCTGCTGTATAGAATATACGATTATCGTAATAACTTAATTTAAACAGGTTTTCAAGAAGCTGTATTGTATCCAGCAAATATGATTTTTTTTCTGTTTTATAAAAAGAGTAGATATAAAAATTTGAAATTTTCATTATTGCGTTTATAAAAGATTTTATTTCATGTTCCTGACGCAGTGAAAGTTCAGAATATTTTTTCAGCAACAACATTGAAAACTGGTATGCTGATCCGTATTCATTTTCTTCGACTAATTTTACTAAATTATTGAGAGCGCTTGTAAAATCTTCTTTTTTATTATTTAAATCCGATATGATCTGGTTATATAATTCATTAGAAGGGTTGATTCCTGAAATATTATCGAATTTCCAAACAGAATTTTCTTTTATAAAAACCAGAAAAATAGGTCGGCCTTCGTTTGATGTTTCATTTATCAATGTTAAAGTTGCATTATCGTTGTTTAAAAATTTTATATCGCTTATGGATGATTTTGCAATTCCAGTGAAAACAGATGAATAATAAGAAGACCAGCTTGATTTCATGAATTCAATAACATTGTTGAACTCGCGGATTTTATAACTTTCAGACAACAGTCCCCATATATCCGTAATATCGTTGTTTTTTTGAGAAACTAATATTGCCTGCTGATATTTCGTGAATGTCTGAAAAATATCAAAATTCTGTTTTTTTAAAGGAGACAAATCAAGCTGCTGATTTACAACTACAGGTTTGCTGCATGAAAAAAAAATAAAAATACCAGTTATTAACAGAATAATTTTATTAAGAGATATAAAAATATTTTTCTTCATACAGGTTATATTTTATTTTTTTTATTATAAATAGTCAACTTTTTTTAATTTCTTTTCTTATAAAATATTTATATATTTCAGAAAAAACAAATATGATTAACGTAATAATCAGAGTTAAAGACAATTGCCACGGAGACAGCGGTTCGGTTTTAAAAATGCCGTTCATAACAGGAACATAAATCACTGCAAGCTGTAAAATTACAGTTATGACAATAGCGTAAATCAGAGGCATATTTGAAAAAAAATTCATTTTTAAAATAGAATTTTTTAATGATCTTGACGCTATTGTTACTGCCATCCTTCCAAAAATAAACGCCGTGAAAATAATTGTTAAGCTTTGTGATTTCGGCATTGAAAAATATTTTTCGCAAAACCATTGAAATGTTATCATGATGACTCCTATTATTAAACCGAAAACCAGAATAAAATTTCCTACGCCGTTAGAAAAAATAGTTTCATCTGTTTTTCTGGGTTTTCGGTTCATAATATCTTTTTCTGCCGGCTCCGAAGTAAGTGATAATCCTGGAAGTCCATCGCATAGAAGATTCATCCATAATATCTGAACAGGTTTAAGAATATCCAATCCTAAAAACGGAGCTATAAATACTGCCCATAAAGTTCCTGCGTTGCAGGTCATGGTATAAGTAATATATTTTATTATATTATCAAATATCTTTCTGCCTTCTTTTACAGCGTTTACTATTGTTGCAAAATTATCGTCAAGCAAAATCATATGAGCAGCTTCTTTTGAAACTGCAGTTCCTGTTATACCCATCGCAACTCCTATGTTCGCATTTTTTAATGCTGGCGCATCATTTACGCCGTCGCCTGTCATTGCGACAAAATGATTTTTATTCTGAAGGGCTTTGACGATTTTCAGTTTTTGTTCAGGCGCTACTCTGGCATATACCTGTATATTTTCAACTTCATTATTAAACTCCTGATCTGAAATTTTTTCAAGCTCTGCACCTGTAACAACGCAGCAGTCGCCTGTTATCATATTAAGACTTTTGGCAATTGATTTTGCAGTAAGAGGATGGTCGCCTGTTATCATTACAGGTTTTATTCCTGCTGTTCTGCACAAAGCTATTGCATCTTTAACTTCTTCGCGCGCCGGATCTATTAAACTGGCCAATCCGAGAAAAACCATATTTCTTTCAAAAACAACCGGTTCGATTTTGTCGGGGATTGTCTTGATTTTTTTCATTGCAAAACACATCACCCGTTTCCCTTCATTAGCAAAATTATTGTTTATGTCAATTAATTTCTTCTTGTCAATAACCGTTATTTTTCCATTTTCAAGAACTTCATCAATATGCTCAAGCATTATATCAAATGCCCCTTTTGTGTATGAAACAAATGTCCCGTCAGGAGTCTTGTGAATTGTAGTCATGCATTTACGGTCGGAATCAAAAGGCAATTCATATTTTCTTGGCAGTTTTTGTTCTATAATATTCTTATCAAATTTATGAATTAAGGCAAAGTTATTCAATCCTATTTCTGTCGCTTCTCCTATTATATCTCCGGCAGCGCTTTTTTTAACATCATTATTCAAACTTACTGCTTCAAAAAAATTTTCAATGCTGTTGTCTGATTTTTCAGAAGCAGAAAAAAGTTTGCCGTCCACATAATAATCAACTACAGTCATTTTGTTTATTGTCAATGTCCCTGTTTTATCAGAACATATATAGGTGACAGAACCAAGTGTTTCCACTGCTGAAAGTTTGCGTATCAGCACATTTTTTCTTACTAATTTTTTTGCGCCGAGAGCAAGAGCTATTGTAATTACAGCAGGAAGAGCTTCCGGTATAGCTGCCACAGCAAGACTGACTGCGGTAAGAAACATGTCTTTCAAAGCTTCTCCGCGGAAAGTCCCGGCCAGGAAAAAAACTATGCAGATTATAAATATTGCTATTGATAATTTTTTGCCGAAAGTTATTAATCTTATTTGAAGAGGAGTTTTTAATTCTTTGTCGGTTTGGATCATTGATGCTATTTTTCCGAGTTCAGTTTTCATGCCGGTATTTACCACTATTCCGGCCCCGCGCCCATAAGTTATCGAAGTTCCGCTGTAAATCATATTTTTTCTGTCGCCGAGAGGAATATCGGACAGTTCAATCTCTTTTGTAAATTTGACAACTTCTTCAGATTCGCCTGTTAAAGCAGATTCGTTTGATTTCAAATTGATTGACTCAATTAATCTTAAATCTGCGGGAGATATGTTGCCTGCTTCTAAAAACACCATATCCCCAGGAACTAATTCTTCGGAAGAAATATTAATATGTTTGCCATCACGCAATATTGTACAATTCGGAGTAGCCATTTTCTTTAAAGCTTCCATAGCTTTTTCTGCACGGTATTCCTGGATAAAGCCTATAATAGCATTTATTATTACAATAAATACTATAGGTAAAGAATCGTTTAATTCTCCTACAATTGCAGAAACTATTGCTGATATTATCAGAATTATAATTAAAAAATCCGTGAATTGACCGAGAAAAATTACTATAGGTTTTTTTCGCTGTTTTTCAACTAAAATATTTTTGCCGTATTCAGAAAGTCGCTTGTCAGCTTCTTCGGTCGACAATCCTTGTTCTGAAGTCTTCAGTTTATCATATATCTGATGGATGGAAAAATTATGCCAATTCATTTCAGCTCCTGTTCAAAAAAAACATTTAATTCGATTAAAATTAAATTGTAAGTAATTATAGTAAGTAACAAAAAATTTTCAACTTAAATTATGAATGAAAATGAGTTGTAACTTAAAAATATTAATTGACATTTTAAAAATGATATTTTAAATTAGTGTTATTGATTTGATGACAATATTTTATAATTTGTTTTATCTGGATTATTGAGTCGAACTTAAGATGACCTTTTATATTTTATTTCAGTTGTCCGTTCTTATTTTATGTTTAAGCTTTTCCGCTTTGTTTTCCTGCAGTGAAACAGCATTATTTTCAATAGGAAAGATTAAATTAAAAGCGTTAAAAACAGAATCAATGCGCGGAGTTTTGGTAAATGAAGCTTTAAAAAATCCTCAGCGCCTGATTATAGCTATTTTATTCGGAAATATTGCGGTAAACGTACTATCAACTACTATCGGAGAAAATTTAATTCACGAATTTGTTAATACTGTCGGCACCGGAAAGTTAAGTTGCATAAAAAATTATGCAAGTATAATAAATATTACAATTATGACCACCTTAATTCTTATTTGCGGAGAAATAACCCCAAAAACAATAGCCTTGTCGAATTCAGAAGTTATTTCTTTGAAAGTAAGTAAAATAATTACTAAACTGATTTTTATCACAACTCCTGTTTACAATATAATAGGCAGAATTTCAGGATACATAATTAATAAAATAACTTCAATTTTCAGAACGGAAACAATGAAACTAAATGAAGAAGAATTGAAGCTCGCCGTAGAACTTGGTTTAACAGACGGAATGGTAAGTCCTGAAGAAGAAAATATGCTGAAAAGTGTCTTTGATTTCAGTAAAACAATCGTAAAAGAACTTATGACTCCAAAACCTGATATGATAGCATGTTCAATCAATACTCCGTTGCAGGATTTATTTGCTATGTTTAATGAAACCGGAATTTCCAGAATACCTGTTTATGATAAAAATCTTAACAACATAAAAGGAATAATATACAAAAAAGATTTATTTTTAAATTATCAGAAAATCAACGATAATATATGGATAAATTTTATAAGACCCGCATATTTTGTTCCTGAAATAAAAAATGCAGCATCACTATTAAAAAGTTTTAAGTTTAAGAAGCAGCATATAGCAATAGTAGTTGACGAATATGGCGGCGTGTCAGGACTTGTTACGTTAAAAGATTTAGTGGAAGAAATTTTCGGAGAAATTTTAGACAGAAAAAAAACTGAAGACAGTTACATAAAACGTATTGGGCTTTATAAATACAGGGTTAACGGCAGAATGCCTCTTGATTATTTTAATGATGTTTTTAATACAGATATACATGATGATTTCATGACTATTAACGGATATATAATAAAAAAACTTGGAAGAATACCTGTGGCCGGTGTTCATATTATAGTCAACGACAATTTGAAAATAACTGTTGAAGATATTCAGAAAAATGAAATCAAAACTGTTCGAGTTGAAAAAATAAAAACCACAGGATATGATACTGCAGAAAATAAACTGAATATTGGAAATTGATATTAAAATTATGGAATATTTACTTTATATTTTAGGAATACTGTTTTTTATTATGCTTCAGGGTTTTTTTGCATGCAGTGAAATGAGCATAGTTTCATCTAACAGACTAAAAATTCATTACCTTGCTAAAAAAGGAGATAAAAACGCTAAAATCATCGAATATTTTTATCATAATTCTCATAAATTTCTTGGGACGACATTAGTAGGCGTGAACCTGTCTGTTGTTACAAGTTCAGCCTTAACCGCTGCTTTAATGATAAAATTTTTTGACAATTTTTTCCCCGAATACAAATCCTTTCAACCTATTGTGTCAACAATACTTATAGGTCCTTTTGTTTTGTTATTCGGCGAAATAATTCCTTTGACATTAGGAAGGTTATACAATAATCATATAGCTCTCCGTGTTTCAAAGATTATAATTTTATTTTATCATTTTTTATATGTTGTAATTTTTTTTACAACAAATTTCGCAAAATTCCTCGGTAAAATAACCGGAACTTTAAAAAACAACAGAAAACTTTTTTCTAATATAGACGAATTAAAACTTCTGTTTGAAGAAGGAACAAAAGAAGGCGCATTAAAAAAAGACGATTTGTTTATGATAACAAGAATTTTCAATTTTAACAAAAATATCGTGAAAGACATAATGAGTCCGCTGATAAATGTTCAGATGATTTCCGCTGATGATACAATCACTAATTTAATTAAACTGTTTAAATCAACAGGATACAGTAAAATTCCGGTTTACAGGGACCGTATAGATAATGTGATAGGAATTGTAAATATAAAAGGAGTTGATCTGTCAAAACTTGATATTTCTGATAAAATTGAAACAATTATAACCAAACCATATTTTATTCCTGAAACCAAACCTATAAAACAGCTTTTACAGGAAATGAAAGTTAATTTAAAACATTTTGCCGTTGTAGTAGATGAATTCGGAGGGGTATCAGGAGTAGTTACAATTGAAGATATTATTGAAGAAATTATCGGAGAAATTGAAGATGAACATAAAATCGTAAAAAATATTAATGAATTTGACAATAAAAACAAAACTATTGAATTGGACGGAAATGTAGAACTTGAAACTTTAACAGAACAGCTTAACATAATTTTTGATACCGAATCAGATGTTGGAACAATAGCCGGTTATATTTTAGATAAATTAGGAAAAATTCCCAAAGCCGGCGTTAAGATCACTGAAACAAATAAATATGAAATTACTATTATAGATGCTGACGACCGCAGAATTAACAGGGTTAGAATAGATATATTATGATTGTTTATGCAGTTGATGACGAAGATTATATCAGAGAAATTTTTGCAATTAATTTCAAGCAGTATAATGAAATTAATTTAACAGTTTTTGAGCATGCAGAAGATTTATTCGAAAAAGTTAAAATATGCAAACCTGATGTAATAGTTTCTGATATAATAATGCCGGGGATGACCGGCCTCGAACTCTGTTCTAAAATTAAATCTACTCCTGAATTTGAGGACATATATTTTATCCTGCTGACTGCAAAAATATCTGTTGAAGATAAGATTACCGGACTTGAAACAGGAGCAGACGACTATATAACCAAACCTTTTAAATTTAAAGAACTGGCTGCAAGAATTAAAGTAGGATATAAGCTTGTAGAATCAATACGAAAAAACAAACATCTGATAAATGAACTTAAAATTAAAAACCAGAAATTAACCGAAGCTTATGATAAACTCAAGGTTGCTTCTGAAAAACTTCTTAATACTGAAAAACTCGGGGCAATAGGAAAAATAACTTCAATTATATCTCACGAACTTAAAAATCCTTTATTTGCTGTAACTGGAAGTTTATATTTGATGAAAAATAATTTTTCACAAATTTCCGCTTCAGAAATAGATAAAATAGAAGAAAAAATTAATTATTGCATTGAAATTATAGACAATATAAATCAGTTCGCAAAAACCGGAGAGCTTGTCAAAGAAAAGGTTTCTGTGTCAGAACTTATTTTTAATTCTATGCTTAATTTTAAAATTCCCGAAAATATACAGGTTAGCACTGATGTTGAAGACGCAGATATTACAGTAGATAAAATTCAGTTTAAAATTGTAATATTGAATATCATTAAAAACGCTGTTGAAAAATTTTCAGGTAATCCCGGAAAAATACAAATAAAATCTTTTTTTAAAAAAAATGGCAATTCCGATGAATTGAATATAGTTATTTCTGATAACGGAGCTCCTCTTACTGAAGACATAGATGTTTTTGCCCCTTTTTACACCACCAAAATTCATGGTTCAGGGTTGGGTCTTTCATTCTCAAAACTTATTATAGAAAATCATAACGGAAAAATTTCCGCATTTAACGGCGGAGGTTGGGTTAATTTTGAAATCAAATTATATTTATAAATTTTGTAAACTAATTATTTCGAATACGAATATCATTCAATATTTTTTTTAACGAAGTAATATCAAATGGTTTTTGAATAAAACTGTATGCTCCGATTTTTTCAAGTTTTTCAACTTCAAGCCCGACTTGACCAGAAATAAAAATTACCGGAACTTCTTTATCTAATTTCCTGATTTCATGAAAAATATTTTCTCCTGAAATATCAGGCAGCAACATATCAAGAAATATCAAATCAAATTTATTTTCTTTTACAATTTTTAATCCGGCAGCTCCGGAAGTTGCACTTAATACTGAACAATTAAAAAATTCAAGTATTTTACTTATAGGTTTAATAAAAGATTTTTCATCATCTATAATCATTATTTTTAAATTTTTATTCGCAATTTCATCATTTGCCATTTCTTTAATATCTTGAACAATAACTTCGATTTTATTTTCAGGAATGGGGATTTTTATTGTAAATACAGTACCTTTATTTTTTTTGCTTTCAACAGAAATCGTTCCATTATGATTTTTTACAATAGTATAAGAAACTGCTAATCCTAATCCGGTTCCTTTAATTCCGTAGTTATCTTTCGCATGTGCGCCTTTAGTAGAATAAAACGGAACAAACATATTTTTTAAGCTTTCATCATCCATACCGATCCCGTCATCAGCTATTTTTATTTCAATATTATTTTTTAAAGCCTTTATAGAAATTGAAATCTTCCCTTGGCCTTTCGGCAGTATTGCATGCCGCGCATTAATTATCATATTTAAAAATACCTGCTGAAACTGATTGACATCAATAAATACTTTTTCCGTATGTCCGTAATTACGATCAATTTCAATACGTTCTAATATAATCTGCTGTTTTTGAAGATTTAAAACATCTTCCATAATATCTTCAAGTTTAAACAATTCTTTTTTCGGCGGACGCGGTTTGGCAAAATCCATCATATTTGAAGCAATTGCGGCTCCACGTTTTATAGCGCTATTAATAATTTTTAAAATTTTGATTGATTCTTCTGATAATTTTTTTTCAGTAAACTCCAAAACCTGCACATTAGCTTGAGTTATAGCAAGAACATTATTGAATTCATGGGCTATGCCTGCAGCAAGCTGTCCAACAGCAGATAATTTTTCTGATTGAATAAGCTGCTGCTGAAGCAATTTTTCATTTGTAACATCAATTGTATATCCCGCAAGTATTTTTTTTTCTTTATGTGTTATTGGATATTTTATACTTACATAACTCCTGCCATTTAATTCTTCATCAAGTTTCAATATGGTTCCTGTAGAAACAACATTCCAATCATCAGCTGTAATTTTTGCAGCAAATTCTTCCGGAAACAATTCAGCCATGTTTTTTCCAGTCATAGCAGAACCGGGAACTCCAATCATATCCTTGTAATTCTCACTTGCCTGCAATACACGGCTTTCTGTTGGGGTTACTTCTTTTATATAGGCATAAATAGGAGAATGTTTCATAAACAAAGAAAATATCTCCTTATTTTTATGTAAATCAATTTCAATTTTTTTTTGAGCAGTTATATCCTGAGCAATTTCTACAACTGCAACAACGTTTCCTTTGGCGTCTAATATTGGTTCTCCGCTTTCATTCCAAATTCTTCCATCCGGAGTATAAACAATTTTATGTTCCGAACGACCTGTTTTTATAGCAGAAATCGTAGGACAATTTTCACACGGATTAACCGAATTCCCCCAAAAAGAATAACAGAATTTTCCTATCATTTCTTCCGGAATTTTATTTACAGAATCTGCCGCTGCTTTATTCGCCCATAAAATTTTAAGTTCTCTATCTACCAATGCTATATTTATACTGATTCCATTAAGGATTGCATTTTTTTGCGCTTCGCTTTCCCTAAGCTTATCTTCAATATGATTTAATTTTGCATGCGCCTTTTCCAGTTCGGTATTTTTGGCAAGCAGAAATTTTACATCTTCAATAAGTTCTTCTTTTGATTTTTTTGAAATATCATCCATAATTCAATATTTCCCCTTTATTTTTTAGTTTTTCAAATATTTATCAAAAATAATCCGGGAAAGCAAAGTCATCTCAGTTCTGCTTCAAAAATCGCTTTATATTCTCCGTATATTGATTGAAATAATGTTATTTTTTCGATTTTTATATTTTTTTCATCAAGAACTTTATTTTTTATTAAATCTTTTTCATCGTCACTCAATCTGGAATTTTTATTTATTCTCCCAATTGTTATATGCGGATGAAATTCTTTTTCATCAACTTCAACTCCGTATTTATCCAATTCATTATTAAAAAAACCTGCAATTTCAGAAATCTGTTTTGTCTTGTCTGTTACTCCAATCCACAAAACCTTTGGTTTTTCAAATCCTGGAAAAACTCCATAGTTTAACCCTGCGGATATTTCAAACTTGTCATATTTCAATGACGCTTTTTTCATCAAACCTATAATGTTTTTTAATAATTCCTCATTTGTTTCACCTATAAATTTCAAGGTTATATGAAATTTCTCTAAAGGTTCCCATTTGAATTTTCCACCAACTTCTGACTGAATATTTTTTTTCAAAACATTAATAAACTTCTTTTGATCAGCGTCAAAATTAATTCCGATAAATGTGCGTATAGATTCTGAATTTTTGAATAAACGGGAATATCTCAATCCGCTTTCATCATTGTTTTTTTCAGAAATGTTCTGATTCATAGTCTTTTCCTCTACACTATTTGAACAGCATAATTGCAATAACAAACCTGCAAGCAATATTATAATACGTAATTTTTTTTTCATGGTGGTTATTAAAAGCCCTTGGTGGCAGCCTAATCTTCAAAAAATTTTACAGCTATGAATTTTAAACAATGATTGCATTGAACTGATGAATAACCTGTTTGAGCATTTTTAAACTCGCCGGAATTATATGACAAATCAATAAATTTATCACAAAACGGACAAATTATTTCATCGTCTAAATAAACCTCCACAAGTTTGCTTATTACTATTTTTTTTAATCCGTTAATCTGAAACATATCCATGATGCAATTATTATACTTTTGTTGGTTTATAAAGTCAAAATAAAAATATTCCAAAATTCAGTTGAATAAATTATAATACTTGATTGTAAAAAACTATATTATTTAGCAGCAGTTTTTAAAATTTAATATTTTTTTTATTTTTATCCCAACCTTTTTAATGGTTGGCGCGTAATACTGATATAATAAAAATTGATGCGGCGCAGCAATTATGAAAATTAACAATAAATTCGACGGATTATACGAATCTTATAAAGAAGGCGTTTACGCTTTTATACTGTCAAGAACAAAAAACAAAGATGATTCTTGGGACATTTTTCAGGATGTTTTTACAAAAGTATTTGAAAAAATCAGCGTTTTAGACGAAGAAAAGAATATTAAATCATATATATTTACATTAACTTATAACAAAATCGCCGATTATTTCAGAAAAAACAATACCAACATAGAACTTGATGAAAATCTCGAATATCAAAAAAATAGTTTTCAGGATAGTTCGCTGTTAAAACTTGATATAACCGAAGGACTTAGAAAGGTTACTCAAAGGGAAAAAGAAATTTTTGAATTAAAATACTATTTTAATTATAAAATTTCTGAAATTTCTGAAAAATTGAATGTCAGCGAAGGAGCAGTCAAACGGTATTTGTTTGATGCAACTCTTAAACTGAAGGAGTTTTTAAAATGAATAAAAACAATTGTGATTTTTTCAAAGAACAAATTATGCTAAAATTTTACGGAGAACCTTATGAAAATTCTATTTTAACGCATATCGAAAATTGTCCCGGTTGTAAAAAATTCGAAAAAGAATTAACAGAAAAATTTGAATTTAATTCTCCGGAAAATAAATTCGATTCTATAAAAAAAGAAATAACTTTAAACCAAAATGTTTTTTTTAAATTTTTCAATTCTAATTTTATAAAGTATTCTGCTGCGGTTATTATTATATTGTTTTTACCTGTAATTTTGGTGTTAAATTCAGGAAAAAAAAATATTGAA